>NZ_JAUONW010000009.1:87500-90394 GCF_030546345.1 Caloramator sp. CAR-1 | reverse complement strand
GTGCTATACATAGAAGCAGATGAGGATCATGTTGCATTGCAGGATGGGAAGAAGGAGATGCCAAGGCTTGTATATATACATGAAGGAAGGCAAAGCAAAAATGGGAGAAACGAATTAAAGAATGTATATTACAAAGCATACGTTGGTGTAGAAGCTGAAGAAATATGGATAGATGTAGCGAATTATGTGTATGACAATTATGAAATAGAGAGCATAGAAAAGATATACATAGCAGGAGATGGAGCAAGATGGATAAAGGAAGGAATGGAGTGGATTCCGAAAGCTAAATTTGTATTAGATAGATATCATTTGAACAAATACATAATAAAAGGGACAGCAAAGCGAGAAGAATATAGGCAAAAGATATGGGGAGCGATAAATGAAGGGGATAAGAAGGTTTTAAGGGAGATATTTAAGGAGTTAATAAATATAGCAGAAACTAAGACAGAAAAGGAGAGGATAAAAGAAGCAAGGAGATATATATTAAATAACTGGGAAGGGATAGTAATATATAAAGAGGACGAGGATGTAATAGGATGCAGTGCAGAAGGGCATATAAGCCATGTATTATCAGYGAGATTAAGCAGTAGGCCATTAGGATGGAGTAAAGAGGGATTAAAGATAATGGCAAAGCTAAGGGTATTTAGCAGGAATGGAGGCAATTTAAGGGAAATAAGTATATACAAGGAAGATATTGAAACATTTAGATTAAATAAAAAGAAGATAAAAGAAACAATTAAAAGAATAAATAATTCTTCACGAGAAGGAATAAATAATATAACAATATTAAATATTGGAAAAGTAACGCCAATGTATAAGATATTAAAATCAATTAAATATGAAAATATAATTTAAAGTTTAAAAGTTTACGAAAGTCTTGATTTTAAACATTTTAGGGGGTTGTCTATAAAAATTAACCTACAATATCTTGACACTATCTACTCATATGTTTTTATTGACAAACGGAGAATTGAGGTTTATAATATATATGAAAGCTTATTCAAGTGTTCAATTAAATGATAAGGAGGAGATATAAATATGGCAAAAAAAATTCAACCAATTGAAAGATGCGACTGTGATGTAATACATGAGGAAATTGTAAATAAAGTGCGAGAAAAAATGCCTCAAGAAGAAACTCTATATGATCTAGCAGAACTATTTAAAGTTTTTGGAGATTCAACAAGAATTAAGATACTCTGGGCATTAGATGAATCAGAGATGTGCGTTTGCGATATTGCATTCTTATTAAATATGACCCAATCAGCAATTTCACATCAGCTAAGAGTCTTAAAGCAGGCTGGACTAGTAAAGAGCAGAAGAGAAGGAAAGATTGTATTCTACTCTCTTGAAGATGAACATGTAAAGCAAATATTTGACCAGGGATTAATTCATATTTCAGAAGAAAGTAAGTAAAGGAGGGTCAGTAATGTTAAAGAAGGAAGTAATTTTAGAAGGTTTAGATTGCGCAAATTGTGCAGCTAAAATTGAAGATGAGGTTAATAAATTAAATGGAGTCAAAGCCTATATGAACTTCATGAACAAGACATTGACTTTAGAAATTGAATCAGAGCAAGAGTATAAGAATATATTACAGCAAGTTAAAACCATAGTGCACAAGCACGAACCGGATGTGGTAGTGAAAGAAAAATCCGTTAACAAGAGCAATAAAATAGTATTAATACTTGAAGGACTTGGCTGCGCGAATTGTGCAGCTAAAATGGAAAAAGAAATAAGCGGTCTAGAAGGAGTTGAATTTGCTGCAGTAGATTTTGTTTCGAAGAAACTAACACTGGAAATAAGTCCGAAAGTCAACCGCTCTGAGTTAAATGAGAAGATTGAAGGCATAGTAAAGAAAATAGAGCCAGATGTAAAGGTCATTTTTGAGGAGAATAACTCCAAGACCAAAATAAACGAAAATAACGAAGAGGAAGAAGAAGGTGTCAACAAAAAAGAAATCATAAGACTTGTGGTCGGTGGAGCAATATTTGCCGTGGGAATCATCTTTAATTTCCAAAATTGGCTTGAGCTTACCTTGTTTATTATTAGTTATATCATAGTTGGTGGAGAGGTTGTCTTAAGAGCAATAAAAGGTATTGCCCGCGGTCAGGTATTCAGTGAGCATTTTTTGATGAGTATTGCTACCATTGGTGCTTTCTTCGTTGGAGAGTATCCAGAAGGTGTAGCAGTTATGCTGTTCTATCTGGTAGGTGAATTGTTTCAGGATATAGCTGTAGGTCACTCCAGAAAATCAATACGTGCTTTGATGGATATTCGTCCTGACTATGCAAATCTTAAAGTTGGCGATGAGATCAGGAAAGTATCTCCTGAAGAGGTAAACATAGGTGACATCATTATTGTTAAACCAGGAGAAAAAGTTCCCCTCGATGGCAAGGTTATAGAAGGAAACTCAATGGTTGACACTGCAGCGTTAACAGGGGAATCTGTTCCTCGTGAACTCGGGCCAGGAGACGATGCATTGAGCGGATTCATTAATAAAAATGGCGTTTTGACAATAGAGGTAACAAAGGATTTTGGTGATTCAACTGTATCTAAAATTTTGGATCTGGTTCAGAATGCCAGCAGTAAGAAGGCTCCTACAGAAAAATTTATAACAAAATTTGCCCGTTTCTATACTCCGATTGTAGTCTTTGGAGCATTAGCCTTAGCAATCATACCTCCATTGGTGATCCCCGGTGCAACTTTCTCTACATGGATATATCGAGCCTTAGTGTTCTTAGTTATATCTTGTCCATGTGCGTTAGTAATTTCAATACCATTGGGCTTCTTCGGAGGGATTGGTGGAGCATCGAAGAGAGGTATATTAGTAAAAGGCAGTAACTATCTTGACGCGTTGAACAATGTGGAAACAGTTGTTTTCGATAAGACAGGTACTT
>NZ_JAUONW010000009.1:0-82500 GCF_030546345.1 Caloramator sp. CAR-1 | reverse complement strand
ATAATAAAAAAACAAAGGAAGTAATTAATAACAGTAAAAATAAAGACCAATTTGTTATCGATAATTTTACTACGTCTTACTTGGATTCGTTAAATAGGCTTATAGTTGGAGTAGATAGTTTGCTTATTGATATGAAAAATATTGCAGAAAAAACAAATCAATTAAATACTAATTCTGATCAAGACATTGAAAGGTTGAACATAACAAAATTATATATAAATGATATGTATAATAAGTTAACTGACACGTTAGAATTATCTAAGTCTGTATTAGAAAAATGTGAAATTGTAGGCAATGAGGCTGATAAAAGAAAAAATGAGATAAACAGATCTATAAGCAAATATGAAAACGTAAAATCAACAGTTAAAGATGCTTATGATGCTATGAAGGAATTACAAAATAGGATTATCAAAGTTGAATCTCTTATAAATTTAATTCAAGAAATTGCCGATCAAACTAATTTGCTTGCATTAAATGCCTCTATAGAAGCTGCCCGAGCTGGTGAACACGGAAAAGGATTTGCAATTGTAGCAAATGAAGTTAAAAAGTTATCTCAAAAAACATCAAATTTTACGAATGAAATATCCAATACAATAAAGGAAATAATAAAAGAATCTTTAAATACATCCAAGGCGATTCAAAATACTGTTGAAGTAATAGAAGAACAGGCAAAGCTGATGGAAGATACGTCGTTAACTATAAATTCAATTATAGATACTATGGTTTCAACAAATAAAGCTATAATTCAACTAACAAAAGCCAATAGTGAGTCATTTGACGTGTTTGAGAAGGTAAGTGCTTATTCACAGGAGATATTAAGTTCAATTGAACAAAACATTATATCTATTAAGGGCATCGATGAGTCAATCCAAAAAGAGAATAAGTTAGTGAATGACTTAACTGGAATTATGCAAGAGCTAAAATCATCAATAGTCGAGCTTTTTAGTGTCATTGAAAAAGAGGAAAATGAATTAATAGTCGTTACTGAAGAATATCCTCCTTTTGTTATTAATGATAAAGATATGGGAATTGATATGGAAATTTTAAAAGAAATATTTGAAAGAAGAAATAATATAAAGCTTAAGGTATTTTTTGCTCCTTTTGATACGTGTATAGAACTTATTAAACGTGGACAAGCTGATCTTATTTCTACATTATCTTACACTAAAGAAAGAGAGGAATTCATTGATTTTTCAAAACCCTATAGAGATGAAAGTAAATACATCTTATTAAAGTCAAAAAATTCATCGATTCATTTTAATTCTTATTCTGACTTAAGAGGCAAAAGAATAGGAATTATTACAAGTTATACTTACCCGAATAAATTCATTAAAGACAATGCTATTATGAAAGAAGGCAATTCAAAACTTGAACCTTTACTTGAAAAGCTATTTATACGACAAATAGATGCTATATTGATTAATCAGTATATAGGTGAATATTTTATAAAAGTTCATAGTATTGATGATAAAATTGATGTTTCTTCTTATGTTCTGGAAGCAGAGGAAAAATTTGATGCAAGAATGGGTTTTAGCAAAGCAAAAAATTTAAAGCATTATGTGGATATTTTTAACAATGAATTACAGAAAATAACAACCGATGGAACTTTAGAAAAAATTCAGTTGAAGTATAAAAAATAATAATATAAAAATTAAGAGGACTTTAAAAAGTCCTTTTTTATAATATATAGATGTTGAATAAATTGAATAATATTTATAAAATTAATG
Organism: Caloramator sp. CAR-1; assembly: GCF_030546345.1. Lineage (NCBI taxonomy): Bacteria > Bacillati > Bacillota > Clostridia > Eubacteriales > Clostridiaceae > Caloramator > Caloramator sp. CAR-1. Next base: position 80,773 of record NZ_JAUONW010000009.1, on the reverse strand, counting down.
CAATAATATATTTAAGATGGGTGATGATTGTATGCGGATAATAAAAAACTTTGTTTTCTGCTTAGATAAATCCCAAATACTAAGCATAGTTGAAACATATTTACCTTATGGTGATAAAGAACTGAGAGGAAAGATATTTGATGAATTAATAGATTTATTAAAATTATCTGTTGAACCTGTAGGTTTTTTTAGTATTGGGGATAAAACATCTGAATATAATTTTGAAACTTTAAAACAATCGGAAAAACTAGTTTATTGTTTAATAACTTTGGGAGGAAAGATCACTGAAAAAATAGATTTATTGTTTAGTGAAAATAATTTTGAAGAAGCTATAATTTTAGATGTCATGGCAAGTTCTTTGCTTTTTGAATATAACAGTCAAATGTATGATTATTTATATGATTATTTTGTTAAAAAAGGTTATGGAATCACTTGCAGAATAGCTCCGGGAGATGGTGAAATTCCTATGGAATATCAAGGGGATATTATCAATAAATTAGCAGGGATAGAAAAATATAATATATCCTTAAAAAAAGGTTATGTCATCTATCCGCCTAAATCTTTGGCTTATATTCATGGTATAGGTAAAAATTTAAATAAAGATAAGCATCTTTATTCCTGCAGAGAATGTCCAAATATAAATTGTAGTATTAGAATAGTGAAAGAAAAGGCAAGGGGAATCTTTAAAAAATAAGCACTTTATTGAATGTATTTAAAGACATTCAATAAAGTGCATAGTGAAACTTATTTTAATACACCTGATAATATAGGCCTTCCTGTTTGACCTGTTTTTGAGTTGCTTGGAATTACATATATTTGATCACCTACAGATAATAGTGGAAAAAGTGTTATGCTTCCTATCCATAAACTAAAAAATTGACTTGGACATCGGCTAAGTGAAAATCCATATCCTCCAATTCCAGGAATTCCTACAAAACCATCGTATCCATCGAAATCTCCAAGGCTTGAAGGCGAAGGCAAATTAATACCTGCTATTGTAAGTTGATGTTCGTTGGGAGGAATTTTCTGAACCATTGCACTTCCCAAAACTATTGTCATTGCTGGATTTACAGGATTTAAAATTGTGCAGCTTGGAAATTTGAGGGGAACAGGGACGCAAAGGACGTCACCTGGGAATATAACATTTGGATCAGGTATATGAAGATTATTTACTACAATTAAATCAACAGGAACTCCAATGCCCTGTGCAATTTTGCTAACAGTATCTCCAACCTTTACGGTATAACGATTAAATCCTAAAGGGCAGCTTTCTGGAATTCTTGGTTCACCGGGTTTTGGTTGAACAGGAACGCATAAAACATCTCCTGGGAAAATTTTATCTGGGTCTTGTATATGAGGATTTTCAGCGATTAAAAAATCTACAGTTACGTTAAAACGCTTAGCGATTTTTTCTATTGTATCTCCAGCAACTACTGTATATCTTTGGAATCCCATACGACATCTTTCAGGAATTTGAGCACGTATATTATTAATATTTTTGTTATTTTGATAAGATTCATTCTTTTTCAAAATATCACCATGAAAACATATTAATTCTATTTTATTATATGTAGCTTGAAATATATTGTTCGTAAAAATATATTTAATATGATGATTTAACAAAGAATATTTATTATAAATTTCTATAGTTAATTTTTACCACTAAATTGAAAAGCAAAATTATTTTGATAAAATTATAGTTATGAAAAAAGATAGGAGGATTATTGTGAATAAAAGGATATTTAAATTGATTTTGTTAATTATATTAATAATTATTTTTTATTTTTTATATTCTTCAGGCCTAGTTGATTCTATTAGGGATATACATAAACTAAAAAAACTAATAAAGGATACTGGAGGATTTGGATATTTAATGTATATTTTAATATATGTTTTGGCAGCGGTGTTTTCACTTCCAGCAAGCGTTATAACGATGGGTGGGGGAATTTTGTTTGGACCAATAAAAGGTGCTATATTGGCACTTACAGGTGCAACGCTTGGTGCTTCAACAGCCTTTTTAATTGCAAGGTATTTGATGAGGGATTTTATAACCAAAAAATTTTGCAATAATCCTATTTTTATAAAAATAGAAAGGGGATTTGAGAAAAGCGGAAGGGATTTTCTTATTTTAACAAGACTAGTTCCGATTTTCCCTTATAATTTGCAAAACTATGCCTATGGAATTACTAATATAAAATTTTCAACTTATACAATAATTTCATTTATAACGATGGCACCCGGAGCTTTTATATATGCGTATATGGCAGGAGATATTGTGCAAAATGGTTTTAATAAGACTGTTTTTTTAAAATTATTTGTTGCAGGGACAATTTTGTTTATTATTTCCCAAATTCCAAAACTTTTAGTAAATAAAAAGGGATTAGATTTAGGAGGAGATGATTTTGAAGCATAAAAAAACGATTGCTATTTTATTAGTTTTAACTGTTTTGTTTACAGGATGTTTAACAAAAAATAAAGAGGAAAACATTTTAGATAAAAGCTGGGATGATATATTAAAAATTGCAAAGGGAACTACTGTAACCTTTTACGGATGGGGAGGAGATGAAAATATTAATAGATGGTTAGACGGTATAGTTGCAAAGGAACTTAAGGAAAAATATGATATAACATTAGAGAGGGTTCCTATGCTTCCTAATGAATATTTACCCAAACTTTTAAATGAAAAGCAATTAAATAGCAAAGGAACTATAGATATCGTGTGGATTAACGGTGAAAACTTTTATACTGCCAAAAGAAATGGGCTTTTGTTTGGACCCTTCACTGAGAAATTGCCAAATTTTAATTCATATATAGATAAAACATCTACTGATATTTTGTATGATTTTGGATATCCCGTTGAGGGTTATGAGGCACCCTATGGAAGAGCGCAAATGGTATTTATTGCGGATTCTAAAAAGATAGATTTTTTACCGAAAGACCATAAAGAATTATTAAAACTTGCAAAAAAATATCCAGGTAAAATTACATATCCGGATGTTACTGATTTTACAGGAAGTGCTTTTGTCAGAAATATAGTTTGTGATATAGTAGGGCATGAGGCTTTATCAAATGTTGAACCGGATAAGGAAAAGGTTAAAGAAATTATAAAACCTGCATTGGATTATCTAAAGGAGTTAAAACCCTATCTTTGGAGGCATGGAAAAACTTACCCTGCTTCGATTGCTCAACTTGATAATATGTTTGCAGATGGAGAAGTATATTTAACCATGAATTATGCACCATTTCATGCTAAAGTTAAAATGGAGGAGGGCACTTTTCCCAAAACGACGATATCATTTGTTTTTAATAATGGAACGATTGGCAATACCCATTTTCTTGCAGTTCCATTTAATGCACCAAATAAGGCAGGTGCATTAGTTGTGATTAACTATCTCTTATCACCTAAGGCCCAAGCTTCAAAATATGATCCTAAGGTTTGGGGGGATCTACCTGTTGTTGATTATAGATTGATGGATGAAAAGGAAAGGAGATTATTTGATGATATAATTATTGGAAAAGGCGTCATATCAAAGGATGAGCTTTTAGAACATAGAATCCCAGAGGTTAGGGCTGAGCTTGTTCCAATTTTAGAAGAACTTTGGAGGGAAGTTGTATTGGAAAATGAATAAATCAATTAAGAAATTATACCCATATATTTTGCTATTGCCAGTTTTGATATTTATTATTGGCATTTTTATATTTGGTATTATCACTAGCCTTCTACAAAGTTTTGGATATTTTCCTGCAGCAGGTCTTTACACATTTACTTTAAAATATTTTAGAGAAATTATTAAAAATCCTAATTTTATAAATTCCTTGAAATTTAGTTTGCATATATCCTTTGTTTCTTCTTTTTTTGCAGTTTTATTTGGAGTTTTACTAGCTTATTTTTTATTAAAAAATAAAAAGAAAATTTATGAAATATATAAGTTACCTATAATCGTTCCACATACAGTTGCTGCCCTTTTGATGTTTATTTTATTTACACAAAGCGGTTGGATACCAAGACTATTATACAACTTAGGATTAATTAACAGCATGATGGACTTTGATTGGTTTTTGTTTGATCCTAAAGGAATTGGTATAATAATTGCATATACATGGAAGGGACTACCCTTTATAACTTTAATAACTTACGATACGTTGAAAAAAACAGATGTAAAATATTCAAAGGTTGCAGCCAATTTAGGAGCATCTCCTTTACAAATATATTTAAAAATATTGCTGCCGATAACCTTGCCAACTATCCTTTTGGGATTTTTAATGCTTTTCACCTTTTCACTTGGGGCCTTTGAAATACCTTATCTATTAGGACCATCTTCACCTAAAGCCTTACCAGTAATGGCTTATATTTTTTACAAAAGTATTGATTTATATGACAGACCTTATGCAATGGCCATAAATATGTTTATTACTTTTTTAGCACTTATAATGGCAATTATTTATATATTTATGCAAAGGCTTGTTCAAAAATATAATAAGCTTTAGAGAGTGTGTTAATATGAAAATAAAAGGATTATTAACAGGTTTAATTGTTACTTTTTTGCTCTTGCCAATTATAATTATGCTTTTTTGGAGTATATCATCATCTTGGCCTTGGCCTAGGATTTTGCCTCAGGATTTTACTTTAAGGGCATATTTCTATATTTTTGATGGTTCTACTAAAATGTTTAAAATACTTTTGAATAGCGTGTTTTTATCATTTGTTGTAACTGTTTTAACCCTTTTAATCAGTGTTCCAGCAGCAAGAGCCCTTGCATTTTATAATTTCAAAGGCAAGAATCTTATAAAAATATTAATTTTTCTTCCTTTAATTATTCCTGTCCTTCCATCAGCATTAGGCATCCACTTAATTTTTGCTCGAGTCGGATTAGCAAATACCAATTTAGGTGTGATTCTAATCCATATTGTTTTAGGTTTACCTTATGGAGTTAAAATATTGACGAATGTGTTTGAATTTAATGGAAACGGTCTTGAACTTCAAGCAAGGACTTTAGGGGCATCTTCCTTTCAAGTTTTTAGATATATTACTATTCCTTTAATTAAATTTGGGCTTGTGGTATCAGGGAGCATAATTTTTATTATTTCATTTACACAATATTTTGTAACATTTTTAATAGGAGGAGGTAGGGTTATTACATATTCGATGTTGTTATTTCCATTTTTAGAGTCGGGAGATAGGACCGTGGCTTCTGCTTTAAGCGTAATATTTGTTTTATGTATTTTAGTGGTTTTGAAAATAACTGAAATAATCTTAGGAAGGTTTTATGAAATAAAAAACGAATACTTAATGTAAAGTGAGGGAATTATGGCAAAAGTTCAACTGATTAGGATAAAAAAATCCTTTGGAGGGAAGACTGTTTTAAATGATGTGAATTTAACCATCAATGAAGGTGAATTTGTAGCTTTACTGGGTCCGAGCGGTTCCGGCAAAACTACGCTTTTACATGGCATTGCAGGAATTATTCCCTTTGATGAGGGGAATATTTACTTCGATGGGCAACTGATGGACTTTGTCCCTATAGAAAAAAGAAATGCTGTGTTAGTTGACCAAAATATATTGTTATTTCCCCACATGACGGTTTACGAAAACATATCTTTTGGATTAAAAATTAGAAAAATAGGCAAAAAAGAAATTAAAAATAAAGTAGAAAAATTTTTAGATATGATGGAACTTTATGGGCATGAGAATAAATATCCTCATGAATTATCAGGAGGACAAAAACAAAGGGTTGCATTAGCCAGGGCTCTGATTGTAGAACCGAAGGTTCTTTTACTGGATGAGCCATTTTCAAAGTTAGATATAGTTTTAAGAAAAAGTTTACAAGAATTTATAAGGGAAATACAAAGAAAGCTTAATATCACAACAATATTAGTTACCCATGATAAGGAAGAGGCTCTTTCTTTAGCGGATAGAATAGCAGTTTTAATTGAAGGGGAAATAAAACAATACGATATCCCAAAAAATATATATGAAAAACCTGTATCAATTGAAGTTGCAGATTTTTTTGGTAAGACAAATTATTTTAAAGGCAAAATTAAAAATGGGAATTTTATAACAGATATAGGCACCTTTAATGTTAATTCCCCTGATAAATCTAAAGTAACATTAATGCTAAGACCTGAGCAGATAATTATTTGTGATGAAAATGAGTCTAATGTTAAAGGGAAAATAATTAAAAGGACTTATTTAGGTGATAAAGTTAATTATTTAATCGTTGTTAAGGGACAAGTAATTTATGTATCTACATTTACGGATAAAAACTTTAATGTGGATGAGGATGTATATTTTTATTTGGATTTTAACAAGGCAGCGTATCTTGAGGAGGACTAATATGCTAGACACAAGAGCAAGAAAATTTGTTCAGCCTTTATTTGATAGAGGGGCAAATTTTTTTATAAACTTAAACTTTAATGCAAACGGAGTAACTATATTGGCTTTTTTAATAGGACTATTTCCTTCAATCATAATTTCATTTGAATTGTCTAAAGCATTGGCGGTAATAGCCTTATGGCTCTCAGGCTTTTTAGATGCTGTAGATGGAACTTTAGCAAGGAAAACAAAGTCTTCATCGAACTTTGGAACGCTGATGGATATCGTATTTGATCGATTAGTTGAAATTTCATTGATTATTTCATTAGCAATTAAATATTCAAAAAATCCTTATTCTTTTTTAATTTTAGCCTGCAGCATAATTTTATCAATGACTATATTTTTAACTGTTGGGGCTGTGTCGGAAAAAAAGGGGGAGAAGAGTTTTTATTATCAGGCTGGCCTTATGGAAAGAACTGAAGGATTTATTATGTTTACTTTAATGATTGTTTTTAATAAGCATGTTGATTCAATAGCGTTAATATTTGCCCTTTTGATATTTTATACGGCTATTCAAAGATTTAAAGAGGCATATGATAAATTATAACAAAGGAGTGACGGTTAAATGAAAATCGCATTAATTGCACATGACAAGAAAAAAGATGATATAGTGAACTTTGTTAAAAAATATATAGATGTCTTTTCAAAACATGAGTTATATGCAACTGGAACAACAGGAATGTTGATTGCAGAAGCTACTGGACTTAATGTCCACAGGTTTTTATCAGGACCATATGGCGGTGATCAGCAAATTGGAGGGCTAGTTGCTCAAGGGGATATAGATATGGTTATATTCTTAAGGGACCCCTTAACAGCTCAACCTCATGAACCAGATGTTACAGCACTTTTAAGAATTTGCGATGTTCATGATGTCCCCCTTGCTACAAATCTAGGCACAGCGGAATTGTTTTTAAAATATTTAAAGGCAAGTAATGAATAAGAAAGAGTTACTTAAACTATTTATTTTTATCGCTTCTTCAATTTTACCAGAAGGTATTTCTTAAATTTTTACTCAATTAGATTAAAAAAGGGGGCTTTGATTACCATGCCGTGGACATTTTTATTTCCTTCTAAGTTAGTTTATGAGCTTTTAAGGTGATTTTGAGAGGGGGATGGAGACAGTGAATAGATCTAGAAAAATAATAATTTTAAGCCATTGTATGTTAAATGCAAATTCTAAAGTCGAGGGCCTTGCAATTTATAAAGGAGCACAAAACAGTTTAATTAGTTTTTTAATAGAGGAGGGATATGGAATAATTCAACTGCCATGTCCGGAAATCACTTTATATGGAATTAAAAGATGGGGGCATGTTAAGGAACAATTTGATACTCCATATTTTAGGGAACATTGTAGAAACATTTTCATGCCATATCTAAATCAGATAATGGATTATGTTAAGAATGGTTATCAAATTCATGGTTTAATTGGTATAGACGGTAGTCCAAGTTGTGGAGTAAACAAAACCTGCTCCTCAACAAAATGGGGTGGAGAAGTCGGGGAAGAGTTTGGAATAAATGAAAAGATTAAAGATTTAAAAATAATTCAAGGGAAAGGTGTTTTTATTGAAGAAATAGAAAATTTATTAATCCAAAAAGGGACAAATATAAAGCTTTTAGGCTTAGATGAGGAAAATTTATCAAGTCAAAATGCAATAATTGAGTTTTTAAAAAAAAATGTAATTTATAATTAAAATAATATAATCAATTTTAATTGATATTATCAATTTAACATTAGCCCCTCATGGTGTTACAATAACTGTGTAATTAACTAAATGATGGGAGGGGCTAAAATGCAAAATAGGAAAACTTTTATCTTAATATTAAGTGCCCTTGCTATAGCACTTAATATAGTTCTAGGAACAGTTGTAGGGATGCTAAACATACCGCTTATATTTCTAGACACAATTGGAACAATATTTATTGCTGCTTTAGCAGGACCATGGTATGGAGCTGTCGTTGGTGCTGTAACTAACATAATTCAAGGCATGTTAACTAATCCTAAAGATATACCGTTTTTATTAGTAAATGTTGCTGTTGGTATTATAGTAGGTTTCATAGCTAATAAATATAAGTTTGATATTAAAACTGCAATTATTACAGGACTTATTTTATCAGTTATTTGTCCACTTATAGGAACTCCAATAGCTGTCTGGATTTACGGAGGAATTACTGGTTCAGGAAATGACTTTATATTTGCTTGGCTAAGACAAACAGGGCATTCTATATTTACTTCAGCATTCATCCCTAGAATTACTGGTAATATAATAGATAAAGTGGTTTCTTGCGTTTTAGTTTCGATATTACTATCAAAGATGCCAATTGAATATAAGAATAAGGTAAGTTCGAGTATTTAACGATAAAGGGTAGGTGTTTTGAAATACCTACCCTTTAAATTTATAAAAAATATATTACCAAATATTAACATATAATTAATATTAATTCTAATATTTATCTGATAAAATTAAATATAGATAAGAAAAGTTATAAATTTGTATTTCCTACGGGAATATTTGTAATGAAAGTATACCATTAATGAAGGTTTATTATTTTTTAAGGAGGGATTATGTGAATTATAAAAAATTGATTTTCAGTCTTGCTGTTCCTTTACTTGTAGGCGGAATATCAGTTTTAATAACACGAAATTCTATAGAAGCTTTTGAAAGTCTAATTAAACCTCCATTTGCACCGCCGGCTTGGATCTTTGGACCTGTATGGACAGTTCTTTATTTGCTTATGGGGATATCTCTTTATAGAGTTTTAAAAGAGAAGGATAGCGATATACAAAAAGCCTTAATTCTTTTTGGAGTCCAGCTATTTTTAAATTTTATATGGTCGCCGGTATTTTTTATTTTTAATTTACGTTTATTAGCATTTATAATAATACTCATCCTAATCGTCTTTGTAATCCTTACAGCAAAAAATTTTTATAAAGTCGATAAACTATCAGGTCTGCTTTTTATTCCATATATTATTTGGCTAGTATTTGCATCCATTTTAAATCTTTCTATATACTTGCTTAATAGATAAATAATAATTAACAAGGAGGAAAATGTTTTGGATAGAAAATATTTAACCTATTTAGGTATAGCCTTTATAATTTCAATATCGTTAGTTATATCATCGCTATTCATTTCGAACGGCATCGCCAGCATAAAACAAAAACAAAATACTATTACTGTAACGGGTTCTGCTAAAAAACAGATAAAATCAGATCTTATAAAATGGACAGGAAGTTTTTCTGCCCAGGCAAAGGATTTAAAGGATGCTTATAGGGTTTTAAAGGATAGCCAAGACAAGGTAAGGGAATATCTTTTATCTAAAGGAATAAACGAAAAAGATTTAATCTTTTCTTCTATTGTTACGATGACAAATTATGAGATATTGCCTAACGGAATGCAATCAACAAAAATAGAAGGTTATAGATTATCACAAACAATAGAGATAACTTCAAATGACGTGGATGGACTGACTAAAATATCAAGGGAAGCTACAGAACTTATAAATTTAGGAGTTCAGTTTGAATCCTATCCTCCCCAATATTATTACACAAAAATTGCTGATTTAAAGGTGGATATGTTAGGACTTGCAACTAAGGATGCAATGCAAAGGGCAGAACAAATTGCAAAAAATACAGGCATTAAAATAGGTAAGTTAAAATCAGCAAAAATGGGCGTTTTTCAAATAACAGCACCTTATTCTACAGAAGTATCCGATTATGGAATATTCGATACTATGTCAATAAACAAAGAGATAACTGCTGTTGTTAATTGTGAATTCGAGATAAAGGATTGAGAAAGTAGGCACTTTATATTGATAAAGTGCCTACTTTAGTTCTGTCAATGGCTTAAACTCATATCCTAATTCTCGAAGCTTATCGATTATGGTTTCTAATGCTTCGGTATTGCTTTTTGATACAGCATGAAGGAGCATTATTTCACCGTTGTGGTATCTATTCATAATTCTTTCAATTGTTACCTCAACCGGTGGCTGCTCATTAACAAGCCAATCCTTGTGGGCAAAGCTCCAAAATATAGTTTTATATCCTAATTTTTGAGTATAATAAAGGGATCTTTCGCTAAATTTACCCATAGGTGGTCTGAAAAACTTTGGCATTTCCTGACCAGTAACCTCTTTAAAGGCTAATTCAGTATCTTCGAATTCTTTTTTAAATTTATTAAAGTCTGTAGCCTTAGATGGCATTGATGGATGGGTTGAACTATGGTTACCGACTATATGTCCCTCTTCAACCATTCTTTTTATAAGTTCTTTGTTTTGATTGATATATGGCCTTGTGACGAAAAATGCAGCCTTTACGTTTTTCTTTTTAAGGATATCTAAAATTTGAGAGGTATAACCATTTTCGTAGCCTTCATCAAAGGTAAGGTAAATTTCTTTATTTGTTGTATCTCCAAGGTAATAGGCACCATATTTTTTAAACATCTCTTGCATTGACTTTGGAATTTCGGGTGGCATATGATTTCTGCTGGGTGAAAGTCCGAAATCATATTCTTTATTGTCAATTATTTCATCATCATTTTTCTTTAATGTTTCTAAATCTTTTATATCTTCTGATGAGGGCTCAACGTTATCATTATTTGTTTTATTTTCTATTATGTTTTTTCTTTCCTTTTCTATTTTTTTATTTTCTTCATTTATACTTGGTAGTTTTTGTGTGTTTTTTGTTATATCTAAGGGCTTGTTTTTACAAGATGCTAAAATAATTCCTACAAGTATGACTATAATAAATCTTCTCATTTGTTTTCCCCTTCCTTTGCTTTTAAGTTTATTTTGCACCAAATCACATATAATTATCAATAGGATAAATATAGTAATTATATTTAGTTTAATGGCATTACATGGTATAATCAATTATAATGAAAATTTGTTTTGGGGAGAGATATTAATGATAAAAATAGTTACTGATAGTGCTGCTGACCTTCCGAAGGAGTTAATAAAAAAATATAATATTAATGTTGTTCCTTTGACGGTTAAAATAGATGGAGTAGAATATAGAGAAGGGGTTGATATATCTAATGAGGAATTCCAAATAAAAATGTTAAATTCAAAGGAACTTCCAAAGACATCCCAACCATCACCAGCAATTTTTAGTAATATATTTAAAAAACTTTCTCAAGAAGGACATGTTCTATGTCTTACTTTATCATCAAAATTGAGTGGAACCTTTCAATCTGCAAATATTGCTAAAAGTATTTGTGAATTAGACGTAGAAATTTTTGACACCTTAGCCGGTTCATTAGGGCAAGGGCTTCAGGTGTTGAAGGCGGCAGAGCTTGCTTCAAAAGGTTTCTCAGTTTCTGAGATTATAGAAAGACTTAAGGATTATAGGAAAGAAATGAATATACTCATTTTACTTGATACGTTAGAAATATAGTAAAGGGTGGACGACTTACTAAATTTCAAGGGTCAATAGCAAAATTATTAGATATTAAGGTATTGCTTCATGGAGTCGAAGGAGCAGTAGAACTTTTGGAAAAGGTGAGGGGAAGAAAAAAATTTTTACAAAGGGTAATAGATGTTATTGGAGAAAGGTGTAGCGATTTTTCAGATAAAATATTTGGCATTACACATGTTGATAATGAAGAGGATGCATTATTTTTAAAACAAGCTATTATGGAAAAATATAAACCAAAAGATGTTATTATCAATTATATGGGCTCAACTATGGGGACCTATGCTGGAAAAGGCGGAATTATAATTTCATTTTAAAAACTCCACCAGTTAAATGGTGGAGTTTTTTTATCTAGCCCTTGTTTTTTCTTTGTTTCTAAATAAAGTTCCGATGTAAATCGTTAAGGGAATAGCGATAACGTGGAGTATAATCCAATAAGTCCATCCCATTCTTGGAGTATACATATTTATACCTCCCTGTTTCTTTCTCTATTGATCATTGAACTTCCTATATAAAAGAGTAGAGGTATAGCGATAATATGGATTAAAAGCCACCAACCCCAACCAATTGTTGGTGTAATGTTTGTCATATTTACACCTCCAAATACTTTATTTCTTTTACTTATTATTAACAAAATTTATACAAATATTCCTTTTTTAAAAGTTTCATAAAATTCGATATATTTAAAAATTATTTTTTTAAAAAAGGGAAAAATATACTTGTAAAATAAAATAAATCGATATATAATATTAATAGAAAATAATTATTGATTAATATATATTATAAGGAGGAAAAATTATGGAAAGAATAGTAGGTAAAAAAGCTCCAAATTTTGAAATGAAGGCAGTTAGCGGTGATGGTCAAGAATTTATAAAGGTTAAACTCGACGACTACAGGGGTAAATGGCTTGTTATGTTCTTCTATCCACTTGATTTTACTTTTGTTTGTCCAACAGAAATTACAGGTTACAGCAAAAGGGTAGATGAATTTAAAAAACTAAATGCAGAGCTTCTTGCAGTAAGCACCGACAGTGAATATTCACATCAAGCTTGGATTAAGGGTGACCTTGGGAAGATTAATTTTCCGCTTGCTTCTGATTTTACAAAGACAGTATCAAGAGACTTTGGAGTGCTTGTAGAAGAAGAAGGGTTAGCACTAAGAGGATTATTTATAATCGATCCTGAAGGAAATGTTAGATATTCTGTTATCCACGATTTGAATATAGGAAGAAGCGTTGATGAAACGTTAAGAGTTCTTGCAGCACTGCAAACTGGAGGACTTTGTCCAATTGATTGGCATCCTGGTGAAGAAACTCTATAAAAGTATTGACTTTAAGCTGATCATGTGATAAATTAAAATTAGAAAAGCCCACGAAGGGTTTAACCTTCGTGGGCTTATTTTTATGTTAAGGAGGGATTTTTATGCATATGTCGGATGCTTTGATTTCGCCCTTGGTTGGAGGCAGCATGATAATTGCAACATCAGCTGTTACTGGTTACTCTATTAAAAAAATAAAATACGAATATGATGATAAAAGAGTTTCTCTTATGGGAGTGATGGGTGCCTTTGTATTTGCCGCACAGATGATTAATTTTACAATACCAGGGACAGGCTCCTCTGGACATTTAGGTGGAGGATTGTTATTATCTATATTATTAGGTCCATATGCAGGATTTTTAACTATGGCAACAATACTTTTGATTCAGGCTCTTTTGTTTGCTGATGGAGGCCTTTTAGCATACGGTTGCAATGTGTTTAATTTGGGGTTTTATTCAGCATTTATAGCATATCCTTTTATTTATAAAAAGATAATTTCTAAGGGATATTCTAAAAAGAACATATTTACTGCATCAATATTATCTGCAATTGTAAGTTTACAACTTGGAGCTTTTAGCGTAGTTATCCAAACGGTATTGTCAGGAAAAACAGAACTCCCATTTACAACTTTTCTTTTACTTATGCAGCCTATACATCTTGCGATTGGGATAGTAGAGGGATTAATAACAGCCTTTGTTGTAAGCTATGTTTATAATGTTCAACCTGAAATTCTTGAAGGCAATGAAAAGGCTGAAAAGGAAAAGTTAAATTATAAAAAGATTTTTGTATCCTTTATCTTAATAACTGCATTAACAGGTGGTGTATTATCCTGGTATGCTTCCAGCTATCCAGATGGATTAGAATGGTCCATATTAAAAACAACAGGAAAGGAAGACTTAGAAGCAAAAAGCTCTGTTCATGAGTATTTTGGAAAGCTTCAAGAAAAAGTTTCAATAATGCCGGATTATAATTTTAAAAATGCTCAAGAAAATTTAGACGAAAAAATTGGAACAAGCATATCGGGAATTTTAGGAAGTGCAGCAACATTAGGAGTAATTTTGTTAATAGGCTATGTAGTAAAGCGTTTTAAAAAAATAAATAACTAATAAATGGTGATAACATGTCTAAATTAAATTATTCATTAAGACAAATAAGGTTTTTAGATGAATGTTCAGTGGGAAATAGTGTTATTCACAGGTTAAACCCTATTGTAAAGATTATAGTAACTTTAATATTTATAGTTTGCGTTGTGTCTTTAGAAAGTTTTGAAGTTAGAAGGCTAGTTCCCTTCTTTTTATATCCTGTAATAATTATTTCTTTATCGGATATCCCTGTTACCCCACTTTTGAAAAGGACAATTATTGCATTACCTTTTATATTAGGGGTAGGTATATTTAACCTTTTAATTGAAAGGAATTTTCATGGAGTATTAATTTTTTTAAGTTTATCAATAAAATCTATTTTAACGATTTTATCTTCTCTTCTTTTGATTGCAACGACGGGGATGGACAACATAGCAAAAGGATTATTAGCTTTAAAAGTTCCTAAAATATTTGTTTTACAGCTTATTATGACGTATAAATATATTATGATTTTTACTGAGGAGATAATTACTATAGCTAACGCCTATGAGCTAAGGGCAACTGATAAAGATATATCTATAAATTATGCGGGAAGTATTTTAGGGAGATTTTTTATTAGGGTTTACGATAGAGCGAAGAATATTTACGACGCAATGATCCTAAGGGGATTCAATGGAGAATTTAATATAGGTGGAAAAATAAGTTTTACTAGGAAGGATATTGTATTTTTGATGTTTTGGATTATTTATTTTATAATCGTAAAGTTTTATGATGTTGTTAAATTGTTTGAGCTAATTTTAGGAGTGATGATATGAGTCACCATATGATTGAGATTAAAAATGTATGCTTTAGATACCCACAAGGAAATGAAGTGATAAAAGATGTAAGTTTTAGAATTATCCATGGTGAATCAGTAGGACTAATAGGGGCCAATGGCGCTGGTAAATCCACCCTTTTAATGCTTTTATCTGGACTTTTAGTGCCTAATGATGGTGATATAATAATTGGCGAAACTAAGCTTACTAAAAATACGATAAAATACATAAGACAAAGGATAGGTTATTGTTTTCAAAATCCAGATGACCAGCTTTTTATGAATACAGTTTACGACGATGTTGCTTTTGGCCCTAGAAATTTTGGAATTGATGAGTTAGAGGTTGAAAAAAGAGTTAATAAAGCTCTTGAAAGGGTAGGTGCATTGCATCTTAAAGAAAAATTTAGTTATAAGCTGTCTGGAGGAGAAAAAAGGATGGTTTCAATAGCAACCGTTCTTTCAATGGAACCGGATATTTTATTAATGGACGAGCCGTCATCTTTTTTAGATCCTGGGGCAAGAAGAAAATTAATACATGTTTTAAATTCGTTTGAACACACCAAAATAATAGCTACCCACGATTTAGACTTAGTTTTAGAGACTTGTAAAAGAACTATACTTTTAAAGAATGGGGAAGTAGTTTTTGATGGTAATACAAAAGATGTGTTGACAGATAAAAAACTTCTTGAAGAATGCGGCCTTGAACTACCGCTATGTCTTCAAAACATAAAGGCACTCGATTAGAGTGCCTTTAATATATCAACCGATACATTCTTAAATCCCTCTATTACCATATCAGCATCCTTTAAGATCTCCTTTGAACCAACACCAATGACCTTCATATTGGCTCTTCTTGCAGCTTCAATTCCTGCAATGGCGTCTTCAAAAACAATGCATTCTTCAGGCTTTAAATTAAGTTCTTCTGCACCCTTTAAAAATACCTCGGGATCAGGTTTTGCCTTTGTTACTTTATTTCCATCGATTATAGCATCAAAGTATTGCTTTAAATTAGTGTTTTCAAGTATTATCATTGCATTTTTACTAACAGAACCTAAAGCAATTTTATATCCGCTTTCCTTAAGCTTAGACAAAAATTCTTTGACTCCAGGGAGAATTTCAGATTCATCCATTTTTGATATGTATTCTACATACCAATTATTCTTTTTTTCAGCTAGCTTTAATTTAGTATCTTCATCGAAGGATAATTTGCCTATCTCAAGAAGAATCTCAAGGGACTTCATTCTGCTAACTCCCTTAAGCCTTTCGTTGTCATGTTCAGTAAATTCAAATCCCAATTCATTTGCAAGCCTTTTCCAAGCAAGATAGTGGTATTTTGCTGTATCAACAACAACTCCATCTAAATCAAATATGCACCCTTTAATCATGTTTGTCCTCCTTTCTGAAAACCATGTTTTAATTATACCAAAAACGTTTTTGGCAATAAACAATAAAATTAACGAAATAAATAATAATTTTGTATAAAAATTTAAGATTTTGTGATATTAATAAGAAAATTAAGTATTGAATTTAATTTCTGACTATTTTATAATAAAATTAACAAAAACGTTTACGAAAATTTTAGGAGGTAAGGGGATGCATTCGCTTTGGGAAATCAAGTTAGAAAAATATGATAATAGTCAAAACAGAAAATACGAAACTATTTTTACCCTTGCTAATGGTTATAGGGGATTAAGAGGAGTTCAGGACTTTTCAAAGAAAGGAGAATGTGGAAACTTTATTGCTGGAGTTTTTGATAAAAACGATGCACAGGTCACCGAGATTGTTAACTGCCAAAACCCATTAGTATTTAATATATACTTTGATAACGAGCCGGTTGATATAGATAGTTGCGAAGTTTTAGAGTTTGAAAGAAGCCTAAACATGAAGGAAGGAATTTTATATTCTAAATATCTTCTAAAGCTTCAAAGTGGACGAATAGTAAGGATTGAAACTGAAAGATTTGTCAGCAGAAACAATGTTCACAGATGGGCAGCAAAATATAAAATTACGCCTGTTAATTTTGCATCTAAAATGTTTATTGAAAACATAATCGATGGCACTGTAACAAATAGCTCTTTAGATCCATTCCTAAAGACAAAACATTTTGAAGTTGAAGAAATTTTGGATTTACAACCAGGTATAGCATTAAAGAGTATCACAATTGATAACAAAATACAAATTATTGAAGCGTCTACTTTATTTTCAGAAAATAATTCAGAAAACATATTTACAAGAAGAAAGTTTGGCAGATTTGGCGAAGTTGCAAGGGAAATATATGAAAGTTTTGTAAAGGAAGGAAAAGAATATATAATAATTAAATACGGTGTAACTTATACATCAAGGGATACGAAAGAGGAAATAACAAATATTGCAAAGGATGAGCTTTTTAAATTTATTAAAGAGGGCTATGAATTTGAAAAGGACAAGCATATTAAATATTGGGATAATCTATGGAATAAAATCGACATACAAATAAAGGGCGATGATGCAGCACAGAGAGGATTAAGATTTAACCTATTCCAATTATCTTCATCAGCCTACGATGGTGATGATAGAATTAGCATTGCAGCAAAGGCCCTTCATGGTGAAGGATATAAAGGACATGTTTTTTGGGATACCGAAATATTTATGCTCCCCTTCTTTATATACACCAATCCAAAGGTTGCAAGGGCATTGCTAATGTATAGATACAATACACTAGACGGTGCAAGAAAAAATGCAGCATTAAATGGTTACAAGGGTGCGCAATTTCCTTGGGAGTCGGCAGATGATGGACTTGAGGTTACTCCAAAATGGGGATTTGACTATGATGGAAACCCAATAAGAATATGGACAGGAGAAGAGGAATTCCATATAAATGCAGATATTGCATTTGCGATTTGGGAATATTATAGAGCAACAAAGGATAAAGAGTTTATGAATAATTATGGTATAGAAATAATTTTAGATACAGCAAAATTCTGGAACAGCAGACTTGAATACAACAAAGAAAAAAATAGATATGAGATAAATAAAGTAATAGGACCTGATGAATTCCATGAACATGTCAATAATAATGTATATACAAACTATTTTGCAAGATGGAATATGATAAAAGCACTTCAAATAGTTGAAATGTTAAGGTCAGAAAATCCAGTTTTATTTAACAAACTATGTAATAAACTGGGGTTATCAAATGCTGACTTTGAGGAATGGAAAAAGAAGATAGAATTAATATACATTCCAATGGCAAAGGACGGGAAACTAATTGAGCAGTTTGAGGGCTATTTTGGCCTTTTAGACATTCCAATTACTGAATACGATGAAAATGGAATGCCAAAGTGGCCAGACCTTAAGGGGCATAAACTTCACGA
The DNA here is from genome assembly GCF_030546345.1 of Caloramator sp. CAR-1. Classification (NCBI taxonomy): domain Bacteria; kingdom Bacillati; phylum Bacillota; class Clostridia; order Eubacteriales; family Clostridiaceae; genus Caloramator; species Caloramator sp. CAR-1. The sequence continues at coordinate 62,424 of NZ_JAUONW010000009.1, read as the reverse complement.
TACACAACTTATAAAACAACCCGATGTTGTTATGCTTATGCTTCTTCTTGGTGATGAGTTTGACTTGGAAAGCAAGAAGATAAACTATGAATACTACGAAAAAAGAACAATGCATAAATCCTCATTAAGTCCATCTATGTATTCGATAATGGGGCTTGTTGTTGGTGATACCCACAATTCATATAAATACTTTATGAAAACAGTATATACTGACCTTGAAGATAATCAAGGAAATGCAGCATTAGGGCTTCATGCTGCATCAACAGGAGGCTCATGGCAGAGCGCTGTATTTGGGTTTGGTGGATTGAGCATAGATCATGATGAAGTCCTAAACTTTAATCCATGGATACCAGAAAATTGGGAAGAATTTTCCTATAAGATTAATTGGAGAGGATCTATTATAAAGGTAACTGTTAAAAAGGATAAAATAGAAATACTTTCAGACAGGGATAATGAAGTAAAGGTTTATGGCAAAAATTATATTTTAAAAGAAAACGAATTGCTTGAAGTTCCTAGAAACTAAATCAAAATGGTGCTTGCAGAAGGAGGGATATTAATGGAAAAAAATGTAACAATTAAAGATGTTGCTAAAAAAGCCGGTGTTTCTGTAAGCACCGTTTCAAGGGCCTTTAACAACTATAGCGACATTAATCCTGAAACAAGAGAATACATTTTAAAAGTTGCAGATGAATTAGGATATAAGCCTAATCTCATAGCTAAAAGTTTAAGTTCAAATAAGAACTTTAGACTTGGTATGCTTGTTGAGGATTACGATCAAACAGGTATGTTAAACCCGCTTGTATTTCAAATGCTAATGGCCTTTAAAAATGCTGCAGATAGGCAGGGCTTTGAAACAGTCCTTTTATCAACAAGCAGCGATATGCAAAAATCTCAAACATTATCGAAATTATATCAAGAAAAACAAATAGATGGCGCTTTTATTATGGGGTTAAAGCTAACTGACGAGTATTATAAGGAATTAAGTGAATTTCAATATCCATGTGTCCTTTATGATATATATATAAATAATCCAACTGTAGGATGTGTAGGAGTAGATAATGTTAAAGGCGCCTTTATGGCAGTTGAACATCTTATAAAACTTGGTCACAAAAGAGTAGCGATGATAAATGGACATAAGGATGCCTTTGTAAGTTTTGAAAGGCTTGATGGTTACTTTTTAGCATTGAATAGATATAATATTCCGATTGATAAAGAACTTATAGTTTACGCAGACTTTTCAGATAGAGGAGGAGAAAGGGCAGCCGAAGAGCTAATTAAAACTCATAAGGACATAACGGCAATATTTTGTGCAAGCGATCTTATGGCAATAGGAGCAATGAATGCACTAAATAATTTAGGTTATTCTGTCCCAGATGATATTTCAATAGTTGGATTTGACGATTTGTATCTTGCACAGCTAACCAATCCAAAGCTAACTACAATAAAGCAAGATACAGCCACAATAGGGGAATCGGCAGCGAACATACTAATCAACATGATTTCAGGTCAAAGGATTGGAAGGGTAATTATTCAGCCTGAATTGATAATTAGGGAATCTACAAAGAATATTTAAGTTTATTGATATTGTTAGCATGTTTGAGGAACCGTGGGTGGGCTTGTCAAATTATATTAATGCATTTCAAGATTCAACTTTTCTTAGGGCCCTATTAAACACTACTTTATATTCATTAGGGGTTGTTCCAATTCAGCTTTTTATTGCCCTTGTTTTAGCTCTTATTGTTGATTCAAATATTAAAGGTAAAACTTTCTTTAGAGTAGCATATTATATTCCTACCGTTACATCGACCGTTGCGGTTTCTGTAATGTTCTTGTTTATATTTTAAAACCGACGGAATTTTAAATAAAATATTAAAATTTTTCCATTTGCCGCCATATAACTGGTTTGGCGATCCAAGGCTTGCACTCCCAACGATTATGATGATGGCAATTTGGTCTTCAGTTGGTCTTTATATGGTTATTTTCCTCGCAGGTCTTCAGGATATTCCGTCGTCATTATATGAAGCTGCAAGAATAGATGGTGCAAGTAAAATACAAGAGGTTTTATATATTACTGTTCCACTTTTAAAGCCTACTATCTTCTTTAACTTAGTTGTATCCCTTATTGGAACATTCCAGGTTTTCGACCAGGCCTTTGTCGTATCTAATGGAACAGGAGGACCGCTTGATTCAACGATGACGGTTGTTCTTTATCTATATAATACAGGTTTTAGAGATTTCCAAATGGGATATGCAAGTGCAATTGCGTTTATATTATTTGCAATAATATTTATTCTAACTCTTATTCAAAGAAAGTTCTTTGGCGAGGAAACTGAGTTTTAGGGGTGATTTGATGCAAAAGGGTTTTAAAATATCGAAGGTGATATTCTACTTAGTGTTAATAGGATACGCGATAATATGTCTTGGCCCATTTTTATGGAGCTTTATTACCTCCTTTAAGCCTACCAGCGAAATCAATAATTTTAACATAAATTTCAAAACCCTCTCAGCAAAAAATTATATATTTTTGTGGAAGGAATTTCCTTTTGCAAGATGGGTATTTAATAGCATATATGTTGCCCTTATAGTTACTCTTGGGAATATACTTTTTAACTCTATGGCGGGCTATGCTCTTGCAAGGATTAATTTTCCAGGAAAGAAAGCTTTGTTTTTGGCAATCCTTGGAATGATGATGGTGCCGGGACAGGTTGTAATGGTGCCAACATTTATCCTTTTATCCAAACTAGGCTGGGTTAACACTTATAAAGGACTTACTCTACCATTTTTAACAAGCCTTTTTGGAATATTTTTAATGAGGCAGTTTTTTACAACAATTCCTAAAGCCATTGAGGAGTCTGCGATGATAGATGGACTTAGCCGTTTTGGAATATTCTTTAGAATAGTTCTGCCCCTTGCAAGACCAGCCCTTTCAACCCAATTTATTTTAATGTTTACGGGGAATTGGAATAGCTTTCTTTGGCCAAGCCTTTTAGCCCAATCTGAAGAGATGTATACGCTTCCAGTTGGACTTAACTCCTTCTATGGACAATATTACCAATTCTGGGATCAGGTATTAGCAGGGGTTATGATACTATCGATTCCATCGATATTGATATTTTTAATCTTCCAAAAGAATTTTATAAAGGGTATAGCAACTACAGGATTAAAGGAATGAGGCTGATCAATCAGCCTTTTTGTTTTATTACTAGTAGACAAAAGACAATTTTTATATTAAAATTTTAGATAATTCTAAAAAATGAAATATATAATTTTTCAAAATTCGATAACAGTGGGGGATAAAAGTGGAAAGAAGTGAAATTTTAAAGTCATGTAAACGTATTGTTGTTAAAGTTGGGACATCCACATTAACCTATAGCAACGGTTTGCCAAATTATGATGCGATGGAAAAGCTTATAAGGCAGCTTGCTAATGCAAAAAATAAAGGATATGAAATTGTTTTGGTAACTTCCGGTGCGATAGGTGTTGGAATGGCAAAGTTAAAACTAAAGCAAAGGCCAAAGACAATTCCAGAAAAACAGGCGTGTGCTGCTGTTGGACAAGGCCTTTTGATGCATTTATATGAAAAGATATTTTCTGAATATTGTATAAACGTTGCCCAAATATTGCTGACGAGGGAAGACGTCAATGATAGACAAAGATTTTTGAATGCTCGAAATTTAATGTTTGAACTAATTAAAAGTGATATTGTTCCAATTATCAATGAAAATGATGCAGTTGCAGTGGATGAAATAAAAATAGGTGACAATGATAATTTATCTGCCCTCGTTGCTATGCTATCTGATGCAGATTTGCTTGTGATACTATCAGATATAGATGGATTGTATGATAAAGACCCAAATATATATGAGGACGCTAAATTAATTTCTACAGTGAAAAAAATTAATGATAATATTTTGAAAATGGCGGGAGATAGTAAAACCAAAATAGGAACAGGTGGTATGGTGACAAAAATACAAGCTGCAAAAATTGCAACTTCCTCTGGTATACCAATGATAATTGCAAAGGGGAGTTTGGACGGAGTAATTACAAGAATATTAAATGGAGAAGAAATTGGAACGATTTTTTTAAGCAATAAAAAACCGTTAAGCTGCAAAAGGGGGTGGATTGCATTTGCTAAAAAACCTAAGGGAGAAATTTATATTGATGATGGGGCTGTAAAGGCTCTTGTAGAAGACAATAAAAGCCTTTTAAGCCCAGGCATTAAGAAAATTGAAGGTAATTTTTTAAAAGGTGACTGTGTTTTAATCCTTTCGCTGGATGGTAAACAGGTTGCTAAGGGACTTATCAATTATTCATCTTTAGAAATTAGTGATATTATGTTAAAAAATCCAGAAGGATTTAATCAACTATACAAGGAGATTGTTCATAGGGATAATATGGTTATAATATGGGAGGAATAGTTATGGATTTAAGAGGACTTGTTCTTGAAAAGGCAATAAAAGCAAAACTTGCCTCAAGGAAAATAGAAAAACTAGATACAGATACTAAAAATAAAATATTAGTTGAGATGGCAAAGGATTTAGATGAAAACAAAGAACTTTTGATTAATGAAAACAAAAAGGATATAGAAAATGCAAAAAGTCAAGGACTTTCAAATGCTTTAATTGATAGATTAATGCTTAATGAAAAAAGAATTTCAGATATGGCTTTAGGATTAAGAAAAATAGCAGAATTAAACGACCCTATCGGTGAAGCTATTAAGATGTGGAAAAGACCAAATGGACTTGAAATAACTCAAGTAAGGGTCCCACTTGGAGTTATAGGGATTATTTATGAAGCAAGACCTAATGTTACTTCAGATGCTGTTGGACTATGCTTAAAATCCGGTAACGCTGTTATATTAAAGGGTGGAAGTGAGGCAATTAATTCAAATAAGATTATAGTTGAATTGCTTAGAAAAACTTTAGAAAGGTTAAAACAAACTCCTGAAATCATTCAGTTCATCGATGTTGCTGATAGGGAGGCGACTTTTCATCTTTTAAAACTTAATGGCTATATAGATTGTTTAATACCAAGGGGCGGACATTCCCTTATAAATTTTGTCCTTCAAAATTCATCTATTCCTGTTATTGAAACCGGTGTTGGTAATTGCCACGTCTATGTAGATTATAATGCTGATTTTAATATGGCTGAAAAGATTATAATAAATGCAAAGGTTCAAAGGCCAGCTGTATGTAATGCGATTGAAAATTTGCTTGTCCATTCTAGTATAGCTAAAGAATTTATGCCTATTATATGTGGTAAATTAAAGGATTGTGGAGTTGAGATAAGGGGATGTGAAAGGACAAGAAAAATAGTAGACTATGTTCTTCCTGCTAATGAGGAGGACTATAAGACAGAGTATCTAGACTTAGTTATAGCGGTTAAAATAGTAGATTCAGTTGAAGAGGCGATTGAGCATATCAATAAATACGGAACGAGACATTCAGAAGCAATAATAACAAACGATTATTCTAACGCAAGGAAATTTCAAAGGGAAATCGATGCGGCCGTAGTTTATGTTAATGCCTCAACGAGGTTTACAGATGGATTTGAATTTGGTTTTGGGGCGGAGATTGGAATAAGCACTCAAAAATTGCATGTTAGGGGACCAATGGGTCTTGAGGCCTTAACTAGTATAAAATATGTAGTAAATGGTAGTGGACAAATAAGGTTGTAATATTTTATTGACTTAGGTAGTATAATGTATTAAAATATATTTTGAATTTAAAAATATTTGAAAGTCAAAATAAAGGAGGAAGATAATTTGCACGTTAAGAATGTTACAAAGATAGCTTTGTTTGCAGCTATTTTAAGTGTATTATCCTTTGTTTTCATTCCGATAGGAACTGTTCCAATAACTTTACAAACCTTAGGAGTATTTTTAGCAAGTTTATTATTAGGGGCAAAGGATGGAGCACTGGCTGTATTAATTTACATATTGCTTGGCGCTGTGGGGCTTCCTGTTTTTGCAGGTGGAAGGGGTGGATTTGAAGTTTTAATCGGACCTACCGGGGGATATTTAATGTCCTTCCCAATAGCTGCTTACATCTTAGGAAAAGGGGTAAAATTTAATAATAAGATTTTTGATATGCTAATTGTAATATTGTGTGTCTTTATAATATATGCCATTGGAGTTCCCTATTTAAAGTATGTGACAGGGATGGACTTTAAAAAGGCATTAAAGATAGGGATGATTCCATTTATAATTCCTGATATAATAAAGTCAGCAGCAGCATATTTGATATCCGTTGAAGTAAACAAAAGAATTAATATAAGACTTTGAGGTGATTTGATGGATAAGTCCTATAGTGTATTAAATCAACTTCTTGTGGATATTTTTAACGATATTTTACTAATCGAACAAAACGCCTTAAAAAGCGGTGAACTCTCAGATATTTCAATAACTGAAGTCCATGCCATTGAAGCAATTGGAAGGTCTTCCGAAAGAACTATGGGAGAGGTTGCACAGGATCTAAAGGTTACAATGGGAACTCTTACTATAATGGTTGATAAATTAGTAAGAAAAGGATACGCAGAAAGATTCAGATCCGAAGAGGATAGAAGGGTTGTTTTCGTAAGGCTAACTAAAAAAGGTGAGCTTGTTTATAAGCTTCATGAAAGGTTCCATCATGAGATGATAAGAAGCATTATCGATGGATTATCAGAAGAAGAGGAAAAGATCCTTATAAGTTCTTTAGAAAAACTTAAGGAATTTTTTAGAAAAAAATATGACTTAATTTTAAGAAAAGAGTGATGAGATGTGAGAAATGTAAAGATATTATCGACTGGAAGTTATGTTCCTGAAGGCATCTTTGATAATGAATTTTTAAGCTCGATTGTTGAAACTGACGACGAATGGATTACGACAAGGACAGGGATAAAAACAAGACATATATCAACGGGCGAGGATACTTCTGACTTAGCGTTTAAAGCAGCAATAGATGCAATAAAAAGGGCAAAGATAGGTCCAGAGGAAATCGAGCTTATAATCGCAGCAACTGTTACGCCAGATAATTTCACCCCTTCAGTATCCTGCATGCTGCAGGAAAAATTAAAAGCCTCAAGGGCTGCCTGCTTTGATATAAATGCAGCCTGCAGCGGATTTTTATATGCCCTATCGATTGCAACGTCAATGATAAAGGGTGGTGGATTTAACAATGCCCTTATTGTTGGGGCGGAGGTTTTATCAAAGGTAGTGGATTGGAAGGATAGAAATACCTGTGTGTTGTTTGGTGACGGTGCAGGGGCAGCCTTTTTAAAGCTAAGCGAAGAAAAAGGAATAATAAATAACTTTATTGCCTCCGACGGCTCAAAGGGGAAACTTTTAAAAATACCTGCAATTTCAGTAAATAACCCGATTGTTTTTAACGAACAGCCAAAATCACACATATTTATGGATGGAAGGGAAGTTTTTAAGTTTGCAACGGAGGTTATAGTCGACAGCATAGAAAGGGTATTAAGGGACAGTAGTTTAAGTCTAGATGAAATAAAATTGATTATTCCTCATCAAGCTAATATAAGGATAATTGAGTTTGCAGCAAAAAAATTAAAATTAAGTTTAGAAAAATTTTATATAAACATACAAGATTATGGCAATACTTCTGCTGCCAGCATTCCAATAGCCCTAGACCAAGTATATAAAAATGGCCTGGTTCAAAAGGGGGATAAGATAATTCTCGTAGGATTTGGTGGAGGTCTAACCTGGGGTGCGGCTCTTTTAGAAGTTTAATTTAATGTTTAATATTTTGAAAATAAAAATATTTGAATTTCAAAAGAAAGGAGAATAATTATGGTATTTGAAAGATTAAGGAACATCATTTCAGAAAACATGGGAATTGAAAAGGAGGAAATCACTTTAGAAACAAGTTTTGAGGATTTAGGACTTGATTCATTGGATCTTGTGGAGCTTGTTATGAACGTTGAGGATGAATTTGGAATTGAAATTGAAGAAGGGAAAAATTTTAATACTGTTAAGGATGTTGTAGATTACATAGAAGAAAGGATTTAATTGGGGGAATTGAAATGTTTGAAACAAGAATAACTAAGATGATAGGAATAAAATACCCTATTTTTCAAGGCGGAATGGCTTGGATTGCTGATGCTACTTTAGCATCAGCAGTTTCCAACGCAGGAGGCCTTGGGATTATTGCCGCAGGAAATGCTCCTGCAGAATGGGTTAGGGAGGAAATAAGAAGGGCAAAAAAGCTTACAGATAAGCCCTTTGGAGTAAATATAATGCTTTTAAGTCCCTACGCCGATGAGGTTGCAAAGGTTGTTGCAGAAGAAAAGGTTAAGGTTGTAACAACAGGGGCAGGAAATCCTTCAAAATACATAGAGATGTGGAAAAAGAATGGAACGATTGTTATTCCCGTTGTTCCTTCTGTTGCCCTAGCAAGGAGGGTTGAAAAATATGGTGCTGATGCTGTAATAGCAGAGGGCGGAGAATCAGGCGGCCATGTCGGTGAACTTACAACTATGGCTTTAGTTCCTCAGGTTGTGGATGCCATAGACATTCCAGTTATTGCAGCAGGGGGCATTGGGGATGGAAGAGGTTTTGCTGCAGCCCTTATGCTTGGTGCGGAAGGGGTTCAGCTTGGAACGAGATTTTTAGTAGCAAAGGAATGCACCGTCCATGAAAACTATAAAAGGATGGTTTTAAAGGCAAAGGATATCGATACAGTTGTAACTGGAAGATTTACTGGCCATCCGGTAAGGATACTTTTTAACAAACTTGCAAGAGTAATGCTTCAAATGGAAAAGGAAGGCGTTGATGTTGAAAAATTTGAGGAAATAGGAAGAGGAAGCCTTCAAAGGGCAGCAAAGCAAGGTGATATTGAAAACGGTTCTGTCATGGCAGGGCAGATTGCAGGACTTGTAAAAAAGGAAGAATCCTGCAGAGAAATAATTGAGGATTTAGTAAAGGGTGCAGAGGATACCATAAAAAATATGTTTAAAAATTATATCAAGGAGGATTAGTGTGGGAAAAGTAGCATTTGTTTTTTCAGGTCAGGGTTCCCAATACGTTGGCATGGGAAGGCAGCTTTATGAAAGATACGATGATGTAAAGGAGATTTTTAATTTAGCTAATATAAATTCTAATAAAGATGTAAAAAATCTTTGCTTTAATGGACCCTCTGAGGAGCTTGATAAAACAGAAAATGCTCAGGTCTCAATATTAACAGTAAGCATAGCTTCTCTTATAGCATTAAAAAGGTATGGAGTGAATGCAGATTATGTAGCAGGATTTAGCCTTGGAGAATATTCAGCCCTTGTTGCTGCAGATGTTTTAAGCTTTGAGGATGCTGTGAAAATAGTTACATTAAGGGGAGAGCTAATGCAAAATGCCTTTAAAGGTGGAATTTATGGAATGGCTGCAGTTATCGGGCTTGATATAGAAGATGTAAAGGAGATAGTAGAAAAAGCACAGCAGGAAGAATTTTTAAGTATAGCAAATCTTAACTGCCCAAAGCAGACGGTAATAGCAGGGCATACAAGGGCATTGGAATTAGCAAGGGAGCTTGTAGAAAACAAAAAAGGTAAGTTTATAAGGCTTTCGGTAAGCGGTGCCTTTCATACTGAGCTTTTAAAGGAATCTGCAGATGTTTTTTATGAAAATATTAAAGGGTATGATTTTAAGAATCCTTCTATCCCTATAATTGCTAATGAAACTGCAAAGCCTCTTGATAAGAATATAAAGGAATCTTTAAAACATCAAATGATAAGTCCTGTCCTTTGGGAGGAGAGCATTAAATATTTAATAGATCTTGGCGTTGATACATTTATAGAATTAGGACCGGGAAAGGTTTTAACAGGATTTATTAAAAAAATCGATAGAAAGCTAAAAACTTTAAATGTTGAAGATATAGAATCCCTTGAAAAAACTTTAAAGGAATTGGGAGTGGTTGAATGTTAAAGGGTAAGATTGCATTAATAACAGGTGCAGCAAAGGGAATAGGAAGGGCAATTGCAGAAAAGTTTGCACAGGAGGGTGCAAGTTTAGTTATAAATTATAGAACATATAATGATAGTTTAAAGGAGCTTGAAGAAAAGTTAAAGGGCTTTGGTGCTGAAGTTTTATTAGTTCAGGGCGATGTTAAAAATTACTCCGATGCAGAAAATATGGTTAAGGCTTCTTTAGAAAAATTTGGTAGGATAGATATTTTAGTTAACAACGCAGGAATTACAAAGGATAACCTTTTAATGAGGATGAGCCTTGAGGATTTCGATGACGTTTTAGAGGTAAACCTTAAGGGTGCCTTTAACCTTATAAAGGCTGGAGTTCCCCATATGATAAAGCAAAAAAGCGGGAGAATCATAAACATATCATCGGTTATAGGCCTTATAGGTAATGCAGGACAGGCAAACTATGCAGCATCAAAGGCAGGCCTTATAGGCCTTACAAAATCTGTTGCAAAGGAAGTTGCATCAAGGAATATCACAGTAAATGCCATAGCTCCGGGATATATTGTAACCGACATGACTGAAAAACTTCCTGAAAAGATAAAGGAAAAGATGATGGAGCTAATTCCATTAAAAAGGCTTGGAAATCCTGAGGATGTGGCAAACCTTGCGGCATTTTTAGCATCGGATATGGCCTCCTATATAACCGGGCAGGTAATAAACGTCGATGGCGGTATGGTAATGTAAGGAGTGATAAGAATGAAAAGAAGAGTTGTTGTTACAGGACTTGGAGCGATAACGCCCATAGGAAACGACGCTAAGTCCTTCTTTGAAGGAGTTAAGGAAGGAAGGCTTGGAATTGACTATATAAAAAGTTTTGATACAGAAAATTTCAAAGTAAAGGTTGCTGCAGAGGTTAAGGATTTTGATCCTAACAACTACATGGATAGAAAAGAAGCAAAGAGGATGGATAGGTTCTGCCAGTTTGCAGTGGCATCATCTATCGAAGCTGTTAAGGATTCTGAGATAGATGTAGAAAAATTAGATAAAAATAAATTTGGAGTTGTGATAGGCTCTGGTATTGGTGGACTCTTAACCATCGAAAAGGAGCATAAAAATCTTTTGGAGAAGGGACCTAATAAGGTTGGACCCTTATTTATCCCTATGGCAATTGTAAATCTTGCAGCAGGGAATGTGGCAATCAAATTTGGAGCAAAGGGGATTTGTTCCTCTGTTGTTACTGCCTGCGCTTCAGGAACAAATGCGATAGGAGAGGCCTTTAGATATATTCAGATGGGCTATCTAGATGTTGCAATAGCAGGAGGTGCTGAGGCGCCGATTACCCCCCTTGCCCTTGCAGGTTTTACAAACCTTACAGCCCTTACTAATTCAAACGATCCTAAAAGGGCGAGTATCCCCTTTGACCTTGAAAGAAGCGGATTTGTTATGGGGGAAGGTGCAGGAATTGTAATTTTAGAGGAGTATGAGCATGCTATAAATAGAGGTGCGAAAATATACGCTGAAGTTATAGGATATGGATTTACCTGCGATGCATATCACATGACGGCACCGGATGAGGAAGCAGATGGAGCATCAAGGGCGATGGAGATGGCCCTTTTAGATGCTAATATACAAAAAGAAGAAATATCATATATAAATGCCCACGGAACAAGCACACCTTTAAACGATAAGCTTGAAACCCTTGCTATAAAAAAGGTGTTTGGAGAATATTCAAAGAAAATTCCAATAAGCTCTACAAAGTCCATGACAGGACATCTTTTAGGTGCTGCAGGAGCAATTGAGGCGATAGTATGTGTAAAGGCTATTGAGGAGGGCTTTATCCCAGCTACTATTGGATATGAAAAGAAGGATCCAGAGTGCGACCTTGATTATGTTCCTAACCAAGGAAGAAGGGGAGAAGTAAATTATGCGCTTTCCAATAGCTTTGGATTTGGAGGACACAATGCCTGCCTTATATTCAAAAAGTTATAGTTTGGGGTGATTTAATTGGACATTAAGGCTATTCAGGAAATAATAAAGGCAATGGATAATTCAAGTCTTACTTTTATTGAGATAATAAGCAATGATATTACTATCAGAATGAAAAAGGAAGGCTATGAAGTCAAAGAGGTTGTAAAGGAAGTTAAAAAAGAAATGACACCTCAAGAGGAAAAACTTGAGGATAAAGAAGCGAAAGTAAAGGAAGAAAACCTACATGTCATAAAAGCCCCATTAGTAGGAACCTTCTACAGATCCCCAGGTCCTAATTTAAAGCCCTTTGTTGAAGTGGGAACAAAGGTAAAAAAGGGAGATACCTTATGCATAATTGAGGCTATGAAGATAATGAATGAAATCCAAAGCGATGTGGATGGCGAAATCGTAGAGATACTAATAGAGAATGAAACGATGGTGGAATACGGACAAGAACTATTTAAAATCAGGGTGTAGGTGATGATTATGCATATAGAAGATATTATGAATATTATCCCCCATAGATATCCTTTTTTGCTTATAGATAGGATAGAGGAAGTTACTCCTGGTGAAAGGGCTGTGGGGACAAAATGTGTTAGCATTAATGAGCCATTTTTTCAAGGTCATTTCCCAGGAAAACCGGTTATGCCTGGAGTTTTAATAATTGAAGCTCTGGCACAGGTTGGTGCAGTTGCAATCCTTTCTTTAGATGAATTTAAAGGTAAGGTTGCCTACTTTGCCGGTATAGATAAAGCAAAATTTAGAAGAAAGGTTATTCCCGGCGATGTGTTAAGGCTTGAGGTTGAGATAATAAAAAGAAGGGGACCTATGGGAATTGGAAAGGCGATAGCTTATGTTGGCGATAAAAAGGCCTGTGAAGCGGAGCTTTCCTTTGTAATTGGGCTTGAGGAGTGATGCTATGTTTAAAAAGATTTTAATAGCAAACAGAGGAGAAATAGCTGTTCGAATAATAAGAGCCTGCAGGGAAATGGGAATTAAGACTGTTGCTGTTTATTCAGAGATAGATAAGGATGCTCTGCATGTTCAAATGGCGGATGAGGCTGTTTGTATAGGACCTGCAAGGGCAAAGGATAGTTATTTAAACATGGAAAATATAATAAGTGCAACAGTCCTTACAAAGGCTGAAGCCATCCATCCTGGATTTGGCTTTTTATCTGAAAATAGCAAGTTTGCAAAGCTTTGTGAGGACTGCAATATAACCTTTATAGGTCCTTCCCCTGAATCAATTGACATGATGGGGGATAAGGCAAAGGCAAGGGAGATAATGATAAAGGCTAATGTTCCTGTAGTCCCCGGTTCTGAAGGTAAAATTAAAAATTTAGAAGAGGCAATTGAAATTGCAAGGAAAATTGGCTTTCCTGTTATGGTTAAAGCTGCTGCAGGCGGCGGTGGAAGAGGCATTAGAATTGTAAGGGATGAAGAAGAGCTTAAAAAGGCATTTGATATGGCAAAGAATGAGGCAAAAAATGCCTTTGGGGATGATTCTATGTATATAGAAAAATTCATCGAAAATCCTAAACACATAGAATTTCAAGTACTTGCCGATTCCTATGGGAATATAGTTCACCTTGGTGAAAGGGACTGCTCCATGCAAAGAAGAAACCAAAAGATTATAGAAGAGGCCCCATCGTTGGTTTTAGATGAAAACTTAAGAAAAAGGATGGGTGAGGTTGCAGTAAGGGCTGCAAAGGCAGTTAATTATAAAAATGCAGGAACCATTGAGTTCTTATTGGATAGATACGGAAACTTTTATTTTATTGAGATGAACACAAGAATACAGGTTGAACATCCAATAACCGAGATGATAACAGGAATAGACCTTATAAAGGAACAAATTAAAATTGCAGCAGGGGAGAAGCTTAATCTGAAACAGGAAGATATCACTATAAAAGGACATGCTATTGAATGCAGAATAAATGCTGAGGACGTTCAAAATGGCTTTAGACCTTCCCCAGGAAGGATAGACTTTTTGCATTTCCCGGGAGGACTTGGAATAAGGATAGATAGCGCAATTTATCAAGGCTATAGCATTCCACCAACCTATGATTCCATGATTGCTAAACTAATAGCCCATGGAAGGGATAGAAACGAGGCAATAGAGAGGATGAAAAGGGCCCTTGAGGAATTTGTTATAGAAGGGGTTAAAACTAATATCGACCTTCATTATGAGCTATTAAACCAAAAGGAATTCATAGAAGGAATATATGATACAGGATACTTAGCAAGATTTTTACACCTAAAATAGGGTGGTGATTAGATGATAAATCTTTTTAAAAAAAGACAATATGTAACGGTTCCTCAAAAAGTGGATAAAAAAGAGGAAAGGGAAGAAAAAGAGGTTAAGGTAAATATTCCCGACGGCCTTTTTACAAAATGCGATGACTGTGGAAAGATAGTTTTAAAGGAAGATATAGAAAAAAATCTTATGAAATGCCCCAACTGCAATAAATATTTTAGAATGACGGCATGGCAGAGGATAAAGTTGATTATAGATGAAGGAACATTTTTGGAATATGATAAGGATCTTTCAACTCTAAATCCCCTTTCTTATCCGGATTACGAAGGAAAAGTCAAAAAGCTAATGGATGAAACCGGACTTAAGGAAGCGGTAGTAACTGGAGAAGGAAAGATAAAAGGAATTGACTGTGTAATTGGCGTAATGGACAGCCATTTCTTAATGGGAAGTATGGGTTCTGTTGTTGGAGAAAAGATAACAAGGGCAGTAGAAAGGGCAACTCAAAAAAGGCTGCCTATTATAATCTTTACTGCCTCAGGCGGTGCAAGGATGCAGGAGGGGATTTTTTCCCTTATGCAGATGGCAAAGACAAGTGCAGCATTAAAAAGGCATTCCGATGGAGGGCTTTTATATATTTCTGTTTTAACGGACCCGACAACAGGAGGAGTTACCGCAAGCTTTGCAATGCTTGGGGATATCATAATATCTGAACCAAATGCATTAATCGGCTTTGCAGGACCAAGGGTTATAGAGCAGACAATAAAACAAAAGCTTCCGGAAGGCTTTCAAAGGGCAGAGTTCTTGTTAGAGCACGGATTTGTAGATCTAATAGTTGAAAGGGAAAATCTTAAAGAAACCCTCTACCAAATCCTTTTAATCCATAGGGGGTGATAGTTTGAATATTTTTGAAATCGAAAAGGCTTCTGAGGAGCTGCAGAAAAAGATAAAGGAATTAAAGGAGTTTTCTAAACTTCAAAATATAGATTTAAGCAGCGAAATTGAAACTTTAGAGAACAAATTAAAGGAACTTCAAAGGGATTCTTTTAAGAATATAACCCCTTGGGATAAGGTTTTACTTGCAAGGAAGATAGAAAGGCCAACTTCATTAGACCTTATCAAAAGGATATTTGATAATTTTATAGAGCTTCATGGTGATAGGTTATATAAAGACGATGCTGCAATCTTAGGAGGTATTGCCCTTTTAGAAGGAAAACCTGTTACGGTAATTGGACAGCAGAAGGGCAAAAATACTGAGGAAAATATAAAAAGGAATTTTGGTATGCCCCATCCTGAAGGTTATAGAAAGGCTCTAAGGCTTATGAAGCAGGCGGAAAAGTTTAAAAGACCAGTTATTTGTTTTATTGATACACCTGGTGCCTTTTGTGGAATCGGATCAGAGGAGCGCGGTCAAGGAGAGGCAATAGCAAGGAATTTATTTGAAATGTCTAATTTGAAAACACCGATAATTTCTATTGTAATAGGTGAAGGAGGGAGTGGTGGCGCCCTTGCCCTTGCAGTAGGAGATAGGGTTTGGATGTTGGAGCATGCTATTTATTCCATTTTATCTCCCGAGGGTTTTGCAAGTATTCTATGGAAGGACGCTTCAAAGGCCAAAGAGGCAGCTTCTTTGATGAAATTGACGGCACAGGACCTTTTAGATTTTGGAATAATAGATAGGATAATTAAAGAGCCTATAGGTGGTGCCCATAGGGATGTTGATGAAACTGCAAAATCAATAAAACAAAGCCTTGTAGATGAATTAGAATTATTAAGGAATCTAGATATAGAAACTTTGCTCAATAGTAGATACGAAAAATTTAGAAGAATGGGCAAATTTCTAGAGTGATGGTGAAGTTCTGATGATTAAAAATGAGTATAAAGTCTTTGGAAGGGTTGATTTTGACTTTGAAAAGTTTTTTTCGAATTTAAACACAGATGTTTTAGGAAGAAAAATACTTTTTTTTGAATCTGTTACCTCAACAAATGATATTGCAAGGGAATATGCCGAAAAAGGAGATTGGGGACTTTGTATATTAGCTGAAGAACAAACAAAGGGAAGGGGAACACATGGAAGAAGATGGTCCACCTTTAAGGGAAAATCCATAGCACTATCCATAGTTCTCCATCCCGATTGGATAAAGGATACGTCTTTATTAAGCATTGCTGCAGCAAAAGCTGTGATTAGAACAATAGAAAAATATAACCTTAATGCCACTTTAAAATTCCCAAATGATGTTTACTTAAATGAGAAAAAGGTATGCGGAATATTAACGGAAATATTTTATTCCTCAGAAAAAGTTAAATATGCCATATTAGGCATAGGAATAAACATAAATCAAGAGGAATTTGAAGATGAACTAAAAGATATTGCAATATCCATAAAACAGGTCTTAGGATATGAAATATCCAGAGAGGAATTTCTAGCGATATTATTAGAGTGCCTGCCACTTGACATTTTGACTTTTTGACATTTCTAAAATATGGATTTATTTATATAGGCTTAAGTTTAGTAAGGGGTGGTGTTAATATTAGATGCCATCCCTTACTAATTCTTATGATATTTTAATAAATGATAAAAGATAAATTAGCTGTTTTATATCCATTATGTTTTACACCTAGAAAATATGTTAATATATTAATAGGAAAAATTTACAAAGGATAGGGGGAAAGGTATGGGGAAAACTTTGTATATCAATGGGGTTATATGGACGATGGATGATAAAAACAGTGTGTATGATTCGATGTTTGTAAGGGATGGCAGGATTGAGGATTTGGGGGATTATGATAGTTTAAAAGAAAAATATTATGACGCTGAAATTGTCGATCTTCAGGGAAGGCTTGTTTTACCTGGATTTACAGAAAGCCATATTCATGTGATAGAAGCTGAAAGGAGTATAGTTGACTTAAATTTAAAGGGAATAGAAACCTTTGAAGAGTTTAAAAATGTATTAATAAGCTTTAGCAAATCAAAGGACACTGAATGGGTAATAGGTTCTGGATGGGATGAGGGAATATTTGGAGGTAGAATGCCTAACAGATACGATATAGATAGAGTTATAAATGATAAGCCTGTTTGCCTTGTAAGGCAGGACGGACATTCTATGGTTTTAAACTCTAAAGCTTTAAAATTATTAGGATTAAATGAGGACGAAAATATTAGAATTTCTAAAAATGCTATAAAGGATGATGAGGGATTAACGGGGCTTTTTTATGAAGAATGGGTTTTTGAAATATTAGGGCTTGTTATGGAAAGGATAGATGAGAGCTACTTTGAAAATGCACTAATGGTGCTTCAAAGGGAGCTTTTAAAAAGTGGAATTACAATGGTTAACGATATTATGACGCAATATCCAAGGATTTTTAAAATTTACAAAAGGCTTCAAGAGGAAGGAAAATTTAAAATTAGGATGGCCTGTGGAGGCTTAGGCAAAAGCAAAGAACTTGAAAAGTTTTTAGAACTTGAAGATGGGATGAAAATAAAAAAAGGCCCCTGTAAATATTTTTTAGATGGAAGTTTTGGCTCTAAAACAGCTTTACTAATAGAAGGCTATGAAGATGAACCAGATAATAAAGGAGTTCAGACGCTAAGGGATGATGAGCTTGAAGATATTATTGAATTCTCATTAAAAAACACTTTTCCTATAGCTCTTCATGCAATAGGAGATCTTGCAATTAAAAAGTTTTTGGATATATATGAAAGGCTTTATAAGATATATCCAAATAAAAATGTAAGAAATAGGGTTGAACATATTCAAATAATAAGGGATGAAGATATTGAAAGATTTAAAAATTTAAACCTCATAGCTTCATTCCAGCCTATTTTTACTTTAGAAAAGGAATTAACTTTAAAGAGGGTAGGAGAGAGAAGAATAAAGGATACATATAGGTTTAGAACATTTTTGGAAAAGGGAATCAAGGTAATATTCAATAGCGATACGCCCTTTGGAGCAGCAACATTGAAAAATAAAGAAGGGAAAGATTTTAATGGATTCGAACCGCTTCTTGGAATACATTGTGCTGTAAATGATATTAACTTAAACAAAGGGGAAAATGTAACAGTAAAACAAGCTGTAGAATGTTACACTAAAAATGCAGCATATGCAAATTATATGGAAAATATTTATGGAACCTTGGAAAGGGGCAAATATGCGGATTTTGTTGTTCTAGAGGAGGACATTTTCAATATAAATACTGAACAAATTAAGGATGTGGAAATATTTATGACGGTTATCGACGGTGAAGTGGGTTATATAAAGTAATAGGGGGGATTACATGATAGATTCTTTTTATTTTTTATGGACATATCTTAAAAGGATTAAAATTTATGCATTTACATATTTTTTCCTCTCGGTATTACATAAAATTACTATAATTTTTATTCCTATGATTACAAAAAACTTAATAGATGAAGCTGTAAAAGGGAATAATTTAGAACAACTTATGAATAACGCTCTTTATTTTTTGGTAGCTACACTTTTATTTATTTTATTTTTAAGTTTAAAATACTATTTTCAAAATTTTATTGAAATTAATGTTATTAACAGTTTAAAACAGGATATGATAAAGAAGATTAATAACATAGAATATGGAGAATTATTAAAAAAGGACTTAGGTTATTTTACACAAAGAATCAATAAAGATATTGATAAAATAAAAAATTTAATTATTTCAGATTACTCAACTTTTATTATTAACTTATTCTATGTTTCAACAGTTATATTAATCATGATTAAGTTGAATATATTTCTTACATTGGTTTTACTTTTATTAATACCTATTTTTATATTATTTACAAAGATTTTTATTCCAAAATTAAATGAGCTTAATAGCGAAATTATGAAAAAGAATGAAGAGATAGATAGTATAGTAGAAGAAGCTTATAATGGAATTTTAACATTAAGAGCACATAATTCAATATTTTATATTGAAAAAAAGATAAAAAAAGTAATAGAGAATATTTTTGGATTATATAATAAAGAGATTAAGCTTAATATTATTTATGAATTTGTGATAGTAACAGGAACCATGAATTTAGCTTCACTTTTAATTTACTGCATTGGAGGTTATTTGGTTTATAGAAGGGTAATAACAGCAGGAACTTTAGTGGCATTTTCCTTATATTTTTCACGTTTATGGGACCCCATTGAATTTTTTATGGAATTTCCTAAAAAATTAAGATTATCATTACTTTCATTAGAAAGAATTAAGAGTTTATTTGATATTGATGAAGAAAATAAGGGATCAATTTTTAAACTTGATGACTTTAAATCTCTAAAATTAAAAGATGTAGATTTTTATTATGATGATAAACAAATAATCAAAGGCTTAAACTTTATTATAAATAAGGGAGATAAAATTGGTATAAAGGGAAGAAATGGAATAGGAAAATCGACTTTGAGTTATTTGATTATTAAATTAATTAATCCTATATCTGGCACTATTTATTATAATGATATAAACTATCAGTTAATTGATCCATCTGGCTTAAGAGAAAAAATTATTCTAATTCCTTCTGAAGCCTACATCTTTAATACAACAATAATTGAAAATATTAATTTGAACTCAGAATCAGATATTAAAAAAGAGATTAAAGAAGATTTGTTGGCATTAATCAATAACAATAATGTTATTTTAGAAGAAGGGGTTAGTAATAAAGGACAAAGTTTATCTGGTGGCGAGAAGAAAATAGTTCAGCTTGCAAGGGGATTATCTAAAAATGCTGATATTTACATTTTAGATGAACCTTTAAATTTTATTGATATAAAGTATAAGAAAAAGGTTATAAACTTTTTAGACTCA
Source organism: Caloramator sp. CAR-1 (assembly GCF_030546345.1). Lineage (NCBI taxonomy): Bacteria > Bacillati > Bacillota > Clostridia > Eubacteriales > Clostridiaceae > Caloramator > Caloramator sp. CAR-1. The sequence goes on along the minus strand of NZ_JAUONW010000009.1, from coordinate 42,497 downwards.
TATCTTAAGGACAAGACCTTTATAATTATATCTCATGATGAAGATATTTTTGAAATTTGTGATAAGGTTTATAGACTAGAAGACGGGGTTTTACTATTAGAGAATATGTAAAAAGAAAAGTAATAATTACCTTCCTTTAGGGAAAATTAAATATAGAAAAATTATGAAGGAAGGTGTTTGGATGAAAAGAATTATTGCAATTTTTTTAATCGCAATAAACGTAATGTTTTTTAATGCAGCAAATGTTTTTGCAGAACCTAATCAATCTAAAGCAACCCAAGAGTGCAATGTTAACGTTAGAACCTTCCATTATGAAAAAATTACGGATCTTATTAAGTCTAACTTGGATGTTCCAAATTTAACGGGGCTAAAGAATTTGCACATTCAGTCGAGAATAAACAAAATGTTTGTTAAAGACATATTTGCCTTTAGCAGGAGAATAGAAAAGCTTGCAATGCAAGCTAAAAAGGACGGAGTTTTAAGAAATCCTTATGAAGCATATACAAGGTTTAAGGTCGCTTATAACTGCAACTGCATATTAAGCATTCCTGTTACATTCTACGAATATACAGGTGGAGCCCATGGAAATACTACATTAAAACCATATAACATAAACCTAAAAACAGGGAAAATCATTGGATACAAAGATATATTTAAAAAAGGCTTTGATTATAAGACTATTATAATAAATGAAATCCAAAGGCAGATAAAGGAGAACAAAAACGATATTCCTTACTTTGATGATGCCCTTGAAACTGTTTCACAGTTTACTGATAAACAGCCCTTTTATATCACAAAGGATGGAATAGTAGTAATTTATGGCCTCTATGAGCTTGCACCATATGTTTCTGGAATACAAGAGTTTAAGATTCCTTTTACCTTGTTTGGTGATGGAATAAATACTGAGATAATTAAAGAATGTAAATAAAAATAAGACGGCTTTTCAAGACTTATGTTGGGCTATGTAGCCCAACATTCAGATTAAAAACAAACCTTCTTTGATGTTTATACATTGCAAGAGTCCCGTGATAGGATTTCAAAAAGGCATCTCTCATAAGCTTTAGCAATTCTTGCTTTTTGACTTTTAAAAAGTCCGTAATTCTGCACACGGACGTGCAGAGCCGAGTGGCCGACACGGATATCGTCTCACGAGGGTAGGACTTTTGAAAACAAAGAAAAGCTTAGAATTGCTTAGCGAAATGAGCGAATGCCAGGGAAATCCTTCACGGGGCTTATAAAAAAATAACCATTTCAACAGTCTGTGTTGGGCTATATAGCCCAACATTTTTTATATTCTAAATAAATTTTTTTATAACTCCACAGGCGATTCTTTTACCTGAATTTCCAGCAGGCTGACTTCTATAATCATCAGGATTTTCGTGTATTATTACTGATTTTCCAATTATGTCTCTTACTTTAAACTTATTTGTGTAGAAAACCATAAAGGCTTTACCATCGTTGGAAAAAAGAACTGGAAAGTCTCCGGCATGATTTCCATGGGGCTGATTAGTAGGATTATAATGCCCACCGGCTGTCATAAAGGAGTCTGCATCTTCAGAACAATTCCCAAATTCGTGGATATGAAAACCATGGGGCCCTATAGGACTTACATTGTTTGGGTCACTTTTATAATTTGGTAGCCCTTCTACATTAACATATACTAAAACTCCATCGTCTGTTTGATAGAAAATCACTAAGCCTTTTATACTTGGATAAATCCGGCTTCCTTTTATTTTTGCATAGGCAACATCATAAATCATTGAAGAGAAAAAGTTTAAATAGTTCATCATATCTTTCACCATTAAAAATTCATCAATTTTAATATATGCAATTAAGACTAAAGCGTGAGTGTAAATTTTAAAGAATTCTTTACAAATTTTTCCTTGGTGTTATAATTTAACTTAGATATTGCAAAAGGTGGGGTGAGGGCGTGATAAAAAACATCGTTTTTGATCTTGGAAATGTCTTGATTAGATTTGAACCAAAAAAGTATTTATTAAACTTTTGCGAAGGGGATGTTTTAGAAAGGGTTTACAAAGTTATTTTTGAAAGTCAAGAATGGAAGATGCTAGATAGAGGCACAATTACAGAGGAAGAAGCCATTGAAAGGTTTTGTAGGGTTTCAGATGAGGATTCACATATAATAAAAAAGGCAATGGCAAATTGGCATGATATTTTAGTCCCAATCGATGAGACGGTTAAAATACTAAAAAAATTAAAGGAAAAAGGATTCAAACTTTTCGTCCTCTCTAACTATCACAAAAAGGCCTTTGAATGGACAATAAAGAAAAATGATTTTTTTAGGTTATTTGATGGGATGGTTATATCCTGTGATATTAACTTTGTAAAACCCGAAAGGCAGATTTACGAACATCTATTAAATAAGTTTAATCTAAATCCAAGGGAAACCTTATTTATAGATGATCTTGATGAGAATTTAGAAGGGGCTAAAATACTTGGAATTAACACAATAAAATTTAAGGATGCCAATCGGCTTCTTGAGGAGCTTAATAATTTCAATATAAATTTAGATTAAAGTAAAGGATTTAGGAGGATTATATGCTCAAAAGGTTTGCAAAATATTATAAGCCTCATTTGGCCTTGTTTATTTTTGATATTTCCTGCGCGTTATTTGTTACTATAACAGATTTAATATATCCTCTTTTGACGAGAAGGCTTATTAACATAATTATTCCAACTAAAAACATGATTATGATTTTAAAATTTAGCCTACTGCTTTTCTTAATTTACTCCTTTAAAATGCTAATGGAATACTTCGTAGGATATTACGGCCATGTTCTTGGGGTTAGAATAGAATACGACATGAGAAAGGAAATATTTTCGCATATTCAGAAATTATCCTTTAGCTACTTTGATAACACAAAAACAGGGCAAATAATGTCAAGGATTGTTAACGATTTAAGGGAGATTTCAGAGCTTGCACATCATGGCCCGGAGGATATTTTCCTCTCTGTCATTCTATTAATTGGAACGTTTTTTGTCCTTCTAAATATCAATGTTAAGTTAACATTGGTATCCTTCACGATTATTCCATTTATGATCTACTTTATGATAAAGTTTAATAACAAATTCGAGAGCGTTTTTATGGAACAAAGAAGAATTATTGCGGATATAAACAGCAGAATAGAGGACAGCATCTCTGGAATTAGGGTGGTTAAATCCTTCACAAACGAGGAATATGAAATTAAAAAGTTTGATGAGGGTAATTTAAGGTTTAAAAATCAGAGGACTAAAGCAGTAAGATATATAGGCATATTTGATTCAGTTAACAACTATTTTGCAAATATTGCCGTCCTAATAACTTTGACCTTTGGAGGGCTTATGGTTTCTAAAGGTGAAATAAACGTAGGTGATTTAGTGGCGTTTATGCTCTATATTGGCCAGTTTTTAAGACCTCTTACAATAATACTAAGATTTACTGAAGATTTTCAAAATGGGATGTCAGGCTTTAAAAGGTTTATTGAAATAATAGATATGAAACCTTATATTGAGGACAAAGAGGGTGCAATTGAATTAGAAAAGGTAAAAGGGGATATTGAATTTATAGATGTTAAGTTTAGCTACGATGATAAAAGGACAGTTTTATCAAATATAAATTTTAAAATCAAAAGCGGTGAAACCGTTGCAATCGTAGGACCTTCAGGTTCAGGTAAAACTACTCTTTGTAATTTAATTCCAAGATTTTATGAAATCGATGAAGGAAGGATAACTATAGATGGAATAGATATAAAGTATATAGCATTAAAATCTTTAAGGAGAAATATTGGAATTGTTCAGCAGGATGTTTTCTTATTTGCAGGAACTATAAGGGAAAATATAGCCTATGGAAAACTCGATGCAACCTTTGAGGAAATTGTTGAAGCTGCAAAGGCTGCCAATGCCCACGATTTTATAATGCAGCTTCCAAATGGTTATGATACATATATTGGAGAAAGGGGAGTTAAACTTTCTGGTGGGCAAAAACAGAGAATTTCAATAGCAAGGATGTTCCTTAAAAATCCACCAATTCTAATCTTAGATGAGGCAACTTCTTCCCTTGATAATGAAAGCGAGGCTATCATTCAAAAGTCCATAGAGGATCTTGCTAAAAATAGGACAACATTAATTATAGCCCATAGATTAGCTACAGTTAAAAATGCAGATAGAATAATAGTCCTAACCGAGAATGGTATAGAAGAGGAAGGAAGCCATCATGAACTTTTAAGAAAAAAAGGAAAATATTATAGTCTTTATGTAAATCAGTTTGATATTGCATAAAATTTTTAAAATCCCCTGTTTTTATAGGGGATTTTGTTGTATAATAATTATGTGTTCAAACGATTGCATAAAGCTATTTATTAATTATTAAGTAATTTTTAAGGAGGCAATTTATGGGGTTAGATAGTGCTTTAATAAAAGTTTTACATGAGCTGAAACTTAAAATAAAACATGGGGAAGGGATGGATTATAGAATACCAGCCCTTTGGGATACATTTTCATATTCCGGAGAAGAAAAAAAGCAAAATGAAGACGGAACAATAACAGTAAACCCATATAGATTCTTTGCAGAATGTATTGAAAAGAATTTTCTGCCTTTAATGAAGGATAACAATAATTACAGTTTGCCTTTGTCAAAAATAAAAAAGGAAGGACATGAAAAGGGATACATAGGAGGAGATTGGATTAAAAAAAGCAATGTATATGGCATGCAGATAAGAACGTCTTCGGCTTGGGACCATGATGGTGATAGAAGTCTTGAGGTTAAAAACAAATTTGGGCTTAACGATACAGGAACATTTATAAAAACATTAGCTTTATTACCCCTAATAAAGAGAATGGGATTTAAGGCAATATATATGCTTCCTATTACAAAAAACAGCACAAAATATGCTAAGGGTGAAATGGGGTCCCCCTATGCTATAAAAAACTTTTTTGAAATAGATCCTGTTCTTAAGGATAATATGTTAAACACAACAACTGTTGATGATGAATTTAAGGCCTTTGTTGAAGCATGCCATATATTTGGAATTAGAACTATGATAGATATTATTCCAAGAACTTCGGCGAGGGATTCAGATCTTATATTAGAACATCCAGATTGGTTTTATTGGATAAGAAAAAAAGATTTAGATAAGTATCATCCACCTAAAATAGAAGGCTTTGAACCTTTTACAAAGGCTGAAAAGGATAATATTGAAAAAATTTATGCTGCCAAGGAGGTTAAGGAGCACCTTAAATTATTTGTTCCGTCGCCAGATAAATTAGATCCTGCAAAATGGGAAAGCATAAAGGAAAGATGTAAAGAAAATAAAAATATCGACTTTTTCCAATTAATTGAAGAGGAATTTGGAATAACGACAGCACCTGCCTTTTCAGATTGTATTAATGACCCGCAGCCTCCCTGGAGCGATGTTACTTACTTAAGGCTTTATCTTGATAACCCAATAAAATCGGCAAAATTTGTTGGAAAAGATCAGCCGCCATATATTTTGTTTGATATCATAAGGGGAAATGTGTTTAAGGGAAAAATTAAGAATATTGAGCTTTGGGAAAAAATTTCTGACATTATTCCCCACTACCAAAGAAATTTTGGCATCGATGGTGCAAGAATAGATATGGGTCATGCCCTTCCATCGGAACTTGAGAAGATGATCATAGAAAAACCAAGGCAATTTGATAAGGATTTTTGCTTTATTGCTGAAGAATTAAATAATAAAGCTGACAAAAAGGCTAAAAAAGCCGGATATAATATGGTTATAGGAGAATACTGGTGGACTGAACCTAGAATAGAGGAAGGCCATTTTAAGAGGATGATTTATGATGTTGCAAAGCTTAAAGTTCCTGTTTTTGCTGCATCAGAAATGCCAGACACTCCAAGGGCAGCATCGAGAAAAGGCGGAAGGGATTTTTCAAAGCTATCAGTTGTTTTAAATAACTTCTTACCAAATGCTGTTCCTTTTGTTACATCAGGTATGGAAATATTTGAAGTTCAGCCAATGAACTTAGGATTAGATCCTCAGCCTGATGGGAGATATGTGCTGCCTAAGGAGGATCCTTTCTATGGCAAGCTAGCCTTTTTCGATAAATATGCCCTTCACTGGACAAACGAAGGTAAGGAAGAAATGATAGATTTAATTGAAGGGGTAAATAAAATAAGGGAAAAATATTTAAAATATTTAAAGGTAGAAAACTTTATAAAGATAAATTCTGGAGATGATTCTACAATAGTTTTAGCATATAAATTAGATGGTAAAAATGAAAAACTCTTATTAATAGCTGCAAATGGGGATTTTGATAGGGATGTTAATCTAAAGGTAAGGTTGTCCAATATTGAGAAAAAAATTGGAGAAAAATTTAAAGATGCAAAATTGATATTATCGATAAAAGATGATGATAATGCCTATATTAAAAATAACAATTTAGAAATTTCCCTTCCAAAGGGTGATGTAAAGGTAATAATTATAAGATAGACTATAAAATATGCTCCCCTAATGGGGAGCATACAGACTGTTGAAAAAGTTATATTTTGATAAGCCCCGTGAAAGATTTCCCTGGCATTCGCTCATTTCGCTAAGCAATTCTAAGCTTTTCTTTGTTTTCAAAAGTCCTACCCTCGTGAGCCGACATCCGTGTCGGCCACTCGGCTCTGCACGTCCGTGTGCAGAATTACGGACTTTTGAAAAGTCGAAAAGCAAGAATTGCTAGAGCTCATGAGAGATGCCTTTTTGAAATCCATTCACGGGGCTCTTGCAAAGTCTAAACACAAATGAGAGTTTGTCTACAATCTGTATGCTCCCCTAATGGGGAGCATAAAATTTTGAGGAAAACACAATTTCACATTATAATTTCAACATAATGTTCAATTCCGTCATCTACAAGAGGGACTTCTTTATTATCAAGGGCATTTCCATCTAATGTAACTGTAGTAATCCCCTTGCTTTTCCCATCGGGATTCTTAACTGTGATATTGTAGATGGTATTGATAAATTTATATCTTATTTTGTATTCCTTCCATGATTTTGGGATGCATGGATCGATTATAAGCTTATTCCCTATCTTTTTAAAACCTAAAATTTCCTCAAGGCCTACTTTATACATCCAGCTGGAGGATCCGGTATACCACGTCCAGCCGCCACGACCAACATGGGGCTCGACAGCATATACATCTGCAGCCATTACGTATGGTTCAACCTTATACTTCGACACTTCATACATAGTTCTTGTATGATTTATTGGGTTTATCATGTTGAAAAGCTCAACTGCCTTATCGCCTTCACCAAGCAGGGCATAGGCATATATTACCCAGGTAGCTGCATGGGTGTATTGTCCTCCATTTTCTCTAACACCAGGAACATATCCCTTTATATATCCTGGGTTCAATTCGCTCTTATCAAAGGGTGGAGTAAAGAGCATTATTATCCCCGCTTCTCTGTTAATCAAATAGTTTTCCACGGATTTCATGGCAATCAAAGCTCTATTAAAATCTGCACCTTTGCTTATTAAGCCCCAGGTTTGTGCAAGGGAGTCTATCTTACATTCTGAATTTTGGGAAGAGCCAAGGGGTGTTCCGTCGTCGAAGTAGGCCCTTCTATACCATTCTCCATCCCATGCATTTTCTTCTATAGATTTTACAATTTCTTCTGCAACTTTTTGATACCTTGCAGCTCTATGGTAGTCATATTTAGTTTTGCAAATGGGGATGAATTTTTGCAGGATGCTATATAAAAACCAACCAAGCCAAACGCTCTCGCCTTTACCTTTATTTCCGACTGTATTCATTCCATCGTTCCAGTCGCCGGAGCCCATGAGGGGGATACCGTGTTCTCCAAATTTTAACGAGCGTTCTATAGCTCTTATGCAATGTTCATAAATCGATGCTTTTTCTTCAGACTTTGAAGGAAGGAAATACTTTTCATCCTCATGTTCTGCCAAAGTTTCGCCTTCAACAAAGCGGGCCTTAATGTCAAGGATTGAATAATCTCCTGTCTTTGTGATATATTCTGCAACTACAAAGGGAAGCCATAAAAGGTCGTCGGAGAATTTTGTTCTTATTCCTTTTATATCTTTACACATATGCCACCAGTGCAAAACATCTCCTTCAACAAACTGATGCTTTGCATGGAGGATTATTTGTTCCTTTGTAATTTCTGGAGCTATGTTTAACAAGGATAATACATCCTGTAATTGATCTCTAAATCCAAAGGCTCCACCACTTTGATAAAAGGCGCTCCTTGCATATATTCTGCAGCAAAGTGTTTGATAAATTAGCCAGCTATTTAGCATTATATTCATAGACTTTTCGGGTGTATCAACCTGGACTATTTCAAGCAAAGATGACCAGGACTGTTTTACATTTTCAAATTCAGTTTTACAAGTATTAATTTCTTTATATTTTTTTATTAGTTTTTCAATTTCATCCTTACTATTGGCAGCTCCTAATAAAAGGGCTATTTCTTTTTCTTCCTTTGGATTTAGTGTTATTGAAATTTTAATTGCTACACATGGATCAAGACCCGCTCCAAATGTATTTGAAAGTTCATCTTTAAAAAGGCCATAGGGAGTTTTTAAATTCTTATAGGGTCCTATAAATTCCATCCTGTCACAAGTAAAGGAATCCTTTATCTCTGAACAATCAACAAAGCCAATAGAGTCTGGGAAATCGGAGTTATAGTTATTTTTGAATATTATAGTTCCTGTATTCGACAGAATATCTGTTACTATAAACTGTTGAGTGCTATGTTCACTGACTCCAAGCATTGGCCTTATATAGTAGAATAGGGCTATTTTTCTTTCGATATTGGAATTATTGCAGAGTTTAATAAGATTTATCTTGACGCTATCGTCTTTTGGAACAAAACACAATAATTCTTGATATATATTGTGGCTAAACTGTTTGAAAATTGTATAACCAATTCCATGATGAATGAAGTAATTGATGTTTTGTCTTATAGGATTTGGAGTGAGGCTCCAAAATTCCCTTGTATGTTCATCTCTTAAATATATTATTTCGGAAGGCGGGTCTGAAACGGGGTCGTTACTCCACGGAGTTATTTTGTTTTCACGGCTGTTTTCAAACCAGGTATATCCTCCGCCACCTTCTGTAATTAAAAATCCGAATTTTTTGTTTGCGATAACGTTAGACCATGGCAGAGGAGTGTAATTGTTTTCTTTTAGCTTTATGATATATTCTTTATTCTTTAGATCGAAGCCACCATATTCATTGAAGAATTCTAATTGCGGCTTTTCTATTTCACTGGACACTTCATTTCCGTTAGGAATTTCAATTTCTAATTTTTGACTTTCTAAGGATGTAGGTAATAATTTTATTTGTTTTGAAATAGAACCCTTCTGAGCATGGATTATCAGTTTTGCCACAGTAAATAGTAAAGTTACGTCTTTCATTTCAATTTCATTAGCATTTAGAACGTATATTCCACCGGACCTGTTTAATAGGTCTCTTGTTACACTTCGCATAACGGTATCTTGAATTAAATCCCTCAAAGGTTGCAGATATGAACTTTCATCCTGATTAAGGATTACAAGATCTAATTTTAAACCTTTGTTTCTCCAATATTCATGGGCCTTTAACATTGTCTTTACTATATCTATGTCTTCAATCTTATCTATAGTTACTAAAACGATTGGAATATCACCGGATATACCGAATTTCCAAAGTGCCTTTTGACCATTAGTATTTTCTTTAATTATATCGTTATATTTTTTCTTTAATGGACTTAGGTATAAAATATGCGACAGCATGTTATCAAAGTCTATTACCTCTTCATATTTTAAATTTAGGTATCTTAATTCCATCTTGCTTCTTATATTTGCAAGTTCAAAGGCTCTTTGAATATTAGTAAAATCGTTATATTTTTTGCTAAGCTCTAAAACTTCATCTTTACTTTTACCATATCCTAAACAGTATATTATTGTTGCTGATTCTCCTGATTTTATTCTAATTCTACCTCTTAGGCTGAATATAGGGTCCAAAACTGCTCCTGTAGATTTTGAAAGTGGTTGGAAGAGGGCTTGAGGTTCTGAAATAGTTTTGCCTCTTCCTAAAAATTTTAGTCTATCGGTTTCATATTCTATCGAACCTATCAGATTGCCAAGTATTAAGATTGAATGGAATGCAAAGTGAGGTTCACGACCTTCTTCCCTTGGCCTCCTGGAGGCAAAGATTGTGCTATATTTTTCTTCAAACTCAGTTCTGACGAATAAATTACTAAATGTAGTATGGGCAATGTCGGCGTTTAAATTATTCAATACTATTTCGGAATAGCTTGTTGCTTCTAATACAATATCGTCTGAGTTAAAGTTTGTTATAGTAATTTTTCTTATTTCACAATTATCCTCAGGTGAAACACAAATTTCTGTATGAACTTCTAAGTTGTCCTCCTTAAGCAAATATTCTGCTTTATCAGGTGAAAACTTGGATTTATAGAATTTTGCCTTTTTACATATAGGTTCAAATGTTGTTGATAAAATTTTATTGGTATTTAAACTTCTAATAAATATAAAGGTTCCGTATCTTCTTATTGTAGTATCATCTCTCCATCTGTTTATATAAATATCATTATATTTGCTAAAATTAGAGCCTCCGTTGGTTAACATAAGTGAATAGTTTCCATTCGATAATATATGGCAAACAGGCAAATCGGATTCGAAGGCACCAACCTCCCTAGTAATAACTTGCTCTTTATATTCTTCACGTTTAAATGGTTTTACAATTTCTTTATGTTCTTTAGTTATTATAACTCTTAATGGAACCTTTTCTTGAAGCAAAAATTCACCACATTTAATAACGGGATCGCTATGGAAATATTTAACTAGTATGTTTTTGTTGATAAAATTGTTGATTGAAGCTAATATCATTCCCTGATGATGGGCCATAAAGCTCTCGACTATTGCAGCATTTTTATTCCTGGGAAGCCTTTCAGGAGTATAGTCAATTGCTTCATAAAGCCCATAAATTCCTTCACCTATATCGTTAATAATCTTTTTTAAATTTTCAATTGCATCATAGGGGCTGAAGGGAAGAGCTAAAACGGTTGAATAGGGTGAAATAACCATGTCGTTTATTAAACCCCTCTTTAAACCTAAGTCAGGAACACCAAAGGCTTTATATTGGTAATTTAAAAGTAAGTCAAAGGTATAAAATCCGGACTCCGATGTTCCCCATGGAACTTTTCTACTAACACCATATTTTATTTGAGCTTTTATGGCCGTATAATATGTTTCACTCAATAAAGTATTGTCAAAGGTTTTCATTATAATAGGTGGCATGAAATACTCAAACATTGTTCCTGTCCATGAAACTAAACTTCTGTAGCCATTTATTTTTACAAGGTTTCTTCCTAGTCTAAACCAGTGGGTGACAGGAACTTCACGCTTTGCTACTGCTATATAGCTTGCAAGTCTGCTTTCAGATGCTAAAAGATCATAGTATGAATTAGTAAGTTTGTTTTCTTCCACATTAAATCCTATAGAGAAAAGATCCCTTTTTTCATCGTATAACAGTGAAAAATTGGTATTTTCAATAATAGTTTCGATTCTTGATATAATATTTTTTGCAAAATTTATCAATTCATTAATATTATAGAGACATTTTTCCACTTCAAATTTATATGATGCTTCTATTTCATTTTGCAATAATTCTTCATACAATTGTTTTAATCGGTTAATCGAAGGAGATTTTAAAACTTCATTTTTTATATTCTGCAATAAATTGCCGTCGTTTAAAATAAAGGATGGGATATATTTCTCTACCTCCTCTTTAAAATCCTTTGCAGTTTCTATAACCTTTGAAGTCCAAATTGAATTTGGAGAAGGAATTCTAGAAAGTTCAATAAAAATATTTAATAATTCTTTGTAATCCATTTTATCAGCATATAACATATCTTGTAGTCTTAGAATATATTCATTTTGTGAAGGAATTTCTGATGATAGTTCTAAAGTATCAATTAAACCTTGAATTTCAGCTTTTGAAATTATGGATTCATCCAGCAAAGATTTTATAGCTTCTTTTAAAGTAATTAAATATCCTATAAAGTTTCCGTTATCAACAGTTGAAATATAATAAGGATGCAGAACCTCTAATGTCTTTGTATCATACCAGTTAAAAAGGTGCCCATTCCACTTTTTTAATTTTTCTACTGTTGTTAGGGTAAGATTGATTTTTTCTAACATTTTACTAAAGCTTAAATAGCCTAAATTTCTTGCTGATAAGCAGCTAAGCAAATAAAATCCTATGTTTGTTGGAGAAGTCCTGTGGGCTAATTTTTTTACAGGACTTTGCTGATAGTTATCGATAGGAAGATAGTTGTTATCTTTATCGGTAAACTCCTCATAAAATAACCATGTTTTTCTTGCAATGCGTCTTATCATTTCTAAATCTTCAATGCTAAATTTATCTTCAGCTATATTTTGCTGGCTTATATAATAAGCAATATATGGAGATATTAGCCAAAGTAGTGTAAATAATGAAGATAAATATGCATTACCGGTTAAAAAGGATAAAGCAAGATAACCTAATGAAATTAAAAGGCCTGGATACATCCTGATAAAAAAGCTCTTTAGGTCATTGCTTAATGAACTTTCAACATCGGCAGCTGTTACCCATTCTAAAGTATTTTTTCTTGAAATCCATATTCTGTATAGGGTCTTTAAAATAGCATGCCCCATCATATAAACGTGATAAGGTAAAAATATAAAATTTAATATTGTTTGATAAAATGTCGCCTTAAGTCCATATATTAAATTACCATTTAATTTTTCGCGCGGTGCAATAAACCACTTTATGTTTATATAATCAAATAGGCTTAGTATAATTGGAAAGAATATAATAATTAAAGATGAAATAATAAAGTATATGTCTTTGAAATAAAGGGTTGAAAGAGAAAGCAGGACAAAATATGCTATAGGAACTAAACTGCGCCTTAAATTATCTATTATCTTCCACTTAGATACAAAATTTAATGGATTTTTTATTTTTCTACCATCAGAAGTTTTAATTTGAGATTTAAGCCAAGGAATTGTTTGCCAATCTCCTCTAGTCCATCTATGCTGTCGTATTATATATGAGCTATACTTTTCTGGGTAATTGTCTATAAGCTCAATATCAGTAGCAAGCCCTACCCTTAAATAGCTGCCTTCGATTAAATCATGGCTTAAAAGGGTATTTTCAGGAATATTTTTTAGACTTTCTTTAAATATGTCAATATCAAAAATCCCTTTGCCGGTAAAGATGGCTTCTTTAAATATATCTTGATAGATATCTGATATTGCCTTTGAATATGGATCTATTCCTCCATTTCCAGCAAAGATCCTTGAAAACATGGTTTTGTTTGTGCTTTCGATGTTTATACCAATCCTCGGCTGAATAAGACCGTATCCTTTAGTTACAACTCCTTTTTGAGGATTATATTCAGCCTTATTTAAAGGATGAGCTATAGTTCCTATCAATTTTTCTGCAGTTCCTATTGGCATTATTGTATCTGCATCTATAGTTATGATATATTTTGCATCTTTGATTGGATTTATATCGGAGGATATTGTTATAAAAGTTGAATCGGTTTTACCTCTTAAAACTTCAACAAATTCAAAAATTGCGCCTCTTTTTCTTTCCCAGCCCATCCATTTACCTTGGGTAGGGTTAAATATTCTCCTTCTATGTAGGTAATAAAATATATCTTCGCCCTTTGAATATTTTTTATTTAAATTCCTAACAAGCTCCAGACCGGTTTCTAAAATTTTTTCTTCATTACCTAAAAATTCCTCTTTAGAATCTACAAAATCTCCAATAACTGCAAAATATATATTTTGGTTTTTATTTGCATTATAATTTACTTCAAGTTGATTGAATATTGATTTTACCCTATTTATATTTGGCAATACAGTTGGAATGATTACTATTGTTTTAAATTCCTCAGGGATACCATTTTTAAACTCAAGCTTTGGCAGAAAAGTTGCATCTAAAAAATGAGTAAACAGCCAGTTAACAAGGTTTATTACTATTTCACTTAATGGGATCAAAAATATTATAAAGGCTAATATAGTTCTTGCTAAATTTAAAGTATTTAAGTAGTAATAATATGAAAGTGCGAAATCAAGTAAAATTATTGGGATAAAAATACTCATAAAATAAAACCAAGGAAGCAATTTTTTGTTCTTATTACGAGCTTTCCCTGTAAGTTTTTCGATTAAAAGACTTATACCATTATCAAGCAAGTAATATCCTACATGCTTGGTTTTATCATCTTTATCAGAGGAGCTTGAAAGGAGAATTAAATGTTTTGCAACTTTGCTTTCAGATACTCCATATTTAGAAGCTAATTTTTTAATCTTATGCCTATAGTAATCTCTTGTTTCTTTATCTTGAAGTTTAAAAAATTTATCTTTTTCCAATATTTTGTCAACAATACAAATTTCTTCAAATATCTCGTTCCAATCAAGAGCGTTAATTAATCTTAAACTGTTAATGCTATTGCCAAAGGAAACTGCAAGCTGGGCTTGTTCTTGATGTTCAATATTGATTAAATTATCGATGCTTATATTTTCATCTGATAATTTAGATTTAACGAAATCTAAAATAGGATCATAATACATGTCCTTATTTTTTAATACTTCCAAAAGATGTTCAATAAAGCTTGAAGTAAATTTTTTATCTTCAAGTTCTTTTGATAGGAATTCAATTATTTTTTCATAGTCATCCAATTCAATTTTTTTTTCAGATTTTTCCCATTCAGAATGAACGCTATTAAGCTTTTCGCAAAGATTTCTTATTTTCTCCAAAAGAGCAACAGAAAGGGCTAATGGTAAAGACCAAACTTCGCTCATGGAAAGATGATGGACTTTTTGGTATGAGTTTAAAAAATCTATCAATATATCTTTGTCAACTCTTCCGTCAGTGTGAGATATAAGTTCAACTGCTAATATAAAAATTCTAGGAAAATCCTTAAAATAGCCCTTATCGATTATTTCGAGCTCTTTATATGTTTTACTTTTTATATTGCGAATGATGTTTTTATAGCTATCTTCTATTATATAAAAATTATCTAAGAGCCAATCACTACCTGAAGGAAGACTTTTTCTTACTTTAGCTGCTTCGTTGATTTTTAAGTAGATATTTGTTATATATTTATAATTATCAATTAAACGGGGTGATAAAATATCAAGCCCCCGCTTAGTTTTAGATATTATATGATTTCTTGCTATATCCTTTGCATGTTGAATCAATTCATCATAATTTAAAATAGCATCTTTAGTTTCTATATATTTATTTAACTTAATGTTAGGCCTATTTATTATGATTAAAGATATAAAAAGGGATGAGAAAAATATAGCAACGTAAATCATCGGCTACAACCCCTTTCATTACGAGTTATTTAAAAGTTTCACTACTTTATCGAAAACGTCAGCGCTTATTTCATCGGCAAATTCTTCTGAATATCCTTCGCTATATATGCTGAATATTGGTTTTTCATTGTCAGGAACTATAATTGCCCATCCCTTTTCTGTATTTATTTTTAATCCCTCAAACAGCTCAATATCCTTATCTTTATTTTCCTCTATAAGCTGTCTTATAATTCTTCCTCTTTCAGAAATATCACAGAGTATTTCTCTATATTTTGTATAGAATTTTGGTATTTCGTTTACAATCTCATGTGGAGCAACGTCAGAACCTACGATAAAGTCTATAAAAAGTGCTGATGCTGCTATTGCATCGAAGTTTAAGAAATATTGATAGAAGGAGTTTTCGTCCTTTAAAATTTCATTTAATAGGCTAGATACGCTGGATTTTGTCCTTATTACATCTATTGAATAGTTCTTTGCTATTTCTTCTACTTGTTTGGTTATGGTATGAGGAACAATAAATTTATTGGATCTTCCTGATTTTGCTATTATAAGCTCTGTAAGAAGTAAATATTTTTCTCTGTCGACTACGCTCCCTTGATCATCGATTATTTTTAAGCTTTCTCCGTTGCCACTTATTATAAAACCCAAGAAATATCCTTCATTGACAACCTTTTTACATAAATTTTCTATTGCCTTATTATCCCAATCCTTATCCTTTAAACTATAATCGATGTTTATTCGGCAACCTATTTCTGATAAAAGCTTTGATGCAATTGTAATTGTAAGGTCACTCTCAGAGGATATTAGTATCTTTGGATTTTTACTTTTAATCTTTTGAGTATGCTTTAGCATGGAGGAAATTGTATTTATATAAAAGGAGGAATAATTGTAAACCTTAATCACATCTTTAATTGAATCTGGGTTACATCTTTCAAAGTCTTGACGATGATAAAGATGCTCTAATTTTTTTTCTGTTGCCCTATCGATGTTTCCACCCTTTTCGTTGATAAACTCTATGTGGGCTTTACTGCTTAAACTGCTATCCATGTAAACATGGATTCCTCTGGATGCTGAATAGAATTTAACTGCATTTCTTGCTATTGGAAGGGTAATATCTTCAATATCAATTATTCTAACCCCTGAGGATAAAAGGCCAGATAAAATGGAATTTTTTATGGCCTTTGCAGAATTAGTGTTATCACATGACACTATAACGGGTTTATCCTTTTTTACTATGCTTGCATAAGCTGAACCTAGAAGGCTTGAAAATTCAGGAGTTATATCTATATTTATGTCACCTGAAATATCTCTGTTACCAAAGAGGGTTTTACTAACCTTTGTCCCCCAAACGAGATTATTGTTAACGATGGAGGATTCTTTTATTTTCTTAAAGGGCCAAATTTTTACACCCGGTTTTATTGTTGAAAAGGCTTCAACTATGGATTCTGAACCAACAACAGAATCTTCAAATAGATTTACGTTGCTTTTTATTATTACTTTGTTACAGATTATTGAAGACCTAATTTGTGTAGATGTCCCGATGGTTGAGTTATCCCAAATGATTGATTTTTTGATATTTACATTTTCTGAAATATCGCAATTATTCCCGATTATTGTAAATGGTTCTAAAACAACCTTAGAATTGATAAAGCAATTTTTGCCTATATATACAGGAGGTTTAATAATGACATCTTCTTTAATTACGCTTCCTTCTCCTACAAATATACCTTCTTTTAGCATTGGATTTTCTAAATCTATATTAACTTTACCGCTTAGAATATCAAAGTGAGTCTGTTTATATGAGTTTATATCTCCTATGTCATTCCAATATTCCTCTGTTATGTAACCAAACATTGGAACATTATCCTTCAAAAGTTTTGGAAAAAGATCTTTGCTGAAGTCAAAAACATCTCCTTTTTTATAATACTTAAAAACATCCCTTTCAAGTATGTATATTCCTGTATTGATAGTATCGCTAAAAACTTCACCCCAACTTGGTTTTTCTAGAAATCTTTGTATTCTGCCATCATCAGAGGTGATAACTATTCCATATTCGAGTGGATTGCTTTCCCGCTTTAATATAAGGGTTGCCATAGAATTTTTACTTTTGTGAAATTCTATTGCCTTTGAAAGGTCTATATCCGTTAATACATCACCGCTAATAATTAATATGGAATCATCTAGAAAGTCTCCTGTGTTAAGAACGCTTCCTCCTGTTCCTAATGGAGTTTCTTCAATAAAATACTCTATTGATACTCCAAACCTACTGCCATCACCTAAATAATCTATTATATGGTTTGATAGATAAAAGGTGGTTATAGCTATTTTATTAAAATTATGTTTTTTTAATAATTTGATTGTATATTCTATAATAGGTTTGTTAAGGACAGGAACCATGGGTTTAGGTATTCCACAGGTTAAAGGTCTTAGTCTGGTTCCTTCGCCACCTGCCATGATAACAGCCTTCATGATAAGCACTCCCTTTTTTAAAATTATGCCTATATAATATTTTTTAATAAAAATAGCATGTTTATACTTTATATGAGTTAAAAATTATGCTTTAATTTATTCAAAATTGTGATAACATTAAATTAAAATAAATAAAAGTAGGGGATGAAGTAATGGAAAATCTTTATAAATCAATCTATCATATTTTCGGTGCGATATATGTTCCAAAGGACCTAAGACATAGTAATGCCCTTGTTCACATAAGCGATACGCCTTCTTTTATATATAAAGCCATAATAAAAATGATAAAAAAAATAAAACCAAGAGTGATAATTCATACTGGTGATATCGTTGATGATATAAAATTGGAAATTAGACCACAATTAATCGAAGTCTATAAAAAGGAGGCAAATAAATTTATTAATGAAATCTCAAAATATGCCGAATTAATTATTTTAGTTCCTGGTAATCACGATGATTTTACTAAACTAAGATTAAAGGACAACGTTAAGATATTAAACGAGGGAGATGTATTTATATTCGATGGAATAAAGCTTGGGCTCTCTCATAAATATGAAAATCTACCTTTAAATTGTGATTTTTATTTATATGGACATGATAAAAATTGTTTAAAGGATAATTATCTAAACGGTATTAAAAATATTAATGTTATAAAGGATAAAAAAATATTTAAGTTATGTTATCCAATAGGAACTGATAATTATAGATTAAAAATAAGTAGAATGGGTAAATAGGAGGGGGATAAATTTGTTATCGATTATAAGAAGTGGACCTAAAATGATAGTTTTTGGCAGCAAGGATTATAAAGGGCTTGAAAGTTTTCTTATTACTAATTTGCAAGGGGAAAAGTTAGAATTAGATTCTGCTCTTGAACTTTCTGATGAAAATAGCACAATAGTTTTAATAACGCAACCTTATAAAAATATTGCACATTACAATGATATTCTCTCAATAGTTTTGTTTGAGATGTCCTTTGATGAGTTTTTTACAAGGATGTTTAACCTTAAGGGATATAAATTTATAGAAGATTGCCACATAGCGCCAGGGATAATTTTAATGAGAACTATGGGGGATGAGAAAAAAATTATCGAGTCTGTTAAGGATGAATATGGCGGTAAATTACTTCCACTTCATAAAAGCTTAGACGAAGGAACCTATAACGATTCCATAATTTGTTTTACATCTTTGCCACTTGATAAAAAGATTCATCTTTCGGATATAAATGAACAAACATTGCTTGTTAATGTTGATTTTCCAAGGTTAACAAGAAAACTTAGAATTCAGGCCCTTAGATTTTTAAATGAAGGATTAGTAGGGGTGGATTGGAAGGAAATTTATATAAGAATATATGATAGATATAGTGAATACAAATTACATTATGAAAGGTTATCAATAATTTTGGATAACATGGATTTAGGCATTATTTTAGGAGAAACTTGGGCTAAGGATTATCCAAGGTTTATGATGTCCGTTTTAGTTTATCAAATTAGGCTTTTTACTTTAAAAGATCCTAAAGAAATTAAAAAGGTGCTATTAGGTTTAGAATATCTTGAAAATGGAGAAAGAATCGTAGATTTTGATTTAATATATAAAAACAAAAAAATTGATTGGCCGGAGGTTTTAGATAAAGAAAATAGAGGACTAGATAGATGGCAATTAGGGTTAAAATTTAGGAATATGATATTTAAAGATCTGGATGAAGAAATGAAGAGTAGAATATTGAATTGTGAAAAAGAGATTATAAAAAGCAGGACATAAATAATAAAGGAGAGCTAGGCTCTCCTTATTTTCTTATCTTCTGAAGTTGTCTTGTCTTCTTTGTTGCTTCTTTACTTTTCTGCATTCTGGGCATCTTTTTGGTTCGTTTTCAAAGCCTTTTTCTCTGTAGAATGCTTGTTCTCCTTCAGTGAAGATAAATTCCTTTCCACAGTCTTTGCAAACTAGAGTCTTGTCTGACATTTTAACATACCTCCTAAAATTTAAGGGTTTTAGATTTAACATCTAAAGTAACATATCCTCTAAAACCCTAGGGGGTATGTTAACTTTATATGTTAAATCCTTCTTTACTTTAATCATTATAACACTCATTTAATTGCTAATCAATACTAATCTTGTAAAAAGTAAAAAAATAATTGTATAATATTAGTTGAAGAAAATAATCATAGTGAGGGATAGGATGGACTTAGAAAAACTAAAAAAAAGATTAAATAATATTGGAATCGTAGGGGAGGGCTTAGACCTTAAATCCTTTGCTGTTACTATTCCTTTAGTTGAAGAAAAAGGTCAATGGAAGATTCTTTTTCAAGTAAGGGGTAAAAATTTAAGCCAAGCTGGAGAGGTGTCCCTGCCGGGCGGAAGGATAGAAAAGGGAGAAAAAAGAAAAGATGCTGCTATAAGAGAAACCTGTGAGGAACTCTTAATAAACCCATCAAATATCGAATTGATAGGCCAAAGCGATATATTGGTAACTCAATACGGGAAAATAATATATCCTTTTGTAATAAAACTTCTAGACAAGAATAAGATAGGTTTTTCTAAAGATGAAGTGGAGGAGATATTTTACGTTCCTATTAAATTTTTTATAGAAAACGAACCTAAGGTTATGACTGTTAGAGTCAAGACTGAACCTTTAGAGGATTTCCCTTATAAATTAAATGTTCCTGCAAGTGAATATAATTGGCAGGAGGGAAGATTAAACGTTTATTTTTATAAATATCAAGACTATATTATTTGGGGCCTTACTGCTAAAATAATATATAATTTTATCCAAAAAATAAAAGACTTAGGGAGTGAATTTTAATGCTACTAATTAAAGAATTTGAATTCGATGCTGCCCATAATCTTATTCATTATCATGGCAAATGCGAAAGGCTTCACGGCCATACCTATAAACTTGTTGTAAAACTAGAGGGTGAGCCTGACCATGAAGGAATGATATTTGATTTTGTGGAGCTAAAAAACATTGTAAAGGAGAGAATAATAGATAAATTCGACCATGCATATTTAAATGATATAATAACTCAACCAACTGCTGAAAACATTGCCATTTTTGTATATAACGAGTTGAAGGATGTATTAAAAAGGGATAATTGTAGATTATATGAAGTTGAAGTTTGGGAAACAAAAACTAGCGGAGTTGCATATAGGGGGTAAAGTATGAAGGACGTTCAAAGCGAAAAGGATTTTAGAAATGTTCCATTGAAGAAAGTAGGAATAAATAGCTTAAAATGGCCAATAGTAGTTAAAGAAAAGCATGGTGGAATTCAACATACGATAGCTGATATGTCACTTTCAGTAGATTTGCCTTCTGATGTTCGAGGAACCCACATGAGTAGATTTGTGGAACTTGTCCATGAGCTTCAGGAGATAACACCAAAGGAAATAGAGAGGGCCCTTGACAGACTAAAAGAGAAATTACATGCAAAAACTGCTCATATTAAAATAGACTTTGATTATTTTATTAAAAAATCATCACCGGTATCGGGCATTATTTCCCCCAATGATATAAAATGCTCCTTTGATGCAGAAAAAGGAGAGGATTTTAAATTTATTATGGAGGTTTCGGTGCCGGTTGTTACGTTATGTCCTTGCTCGAAGGAGATAAGCGAATTTGGAGCGCATAACCAAAGGGCTACAGTTAATATTAAGATTTATACTAAAAAGCTTATCTGGATTGAAGACTTAGTTGCAATAGCCGAAGAAAGTGCAAGCTGTCCTGTTTTTTCACTTTTAAAGCGTAAAGATGAAAAATACGTAACTGAAAGGGCATATCTAAACCCAAGGTTTGTCGAAGATGTGGTTAGAGAAGTTGCCCTAAGACTTGATGAAAACAAAGATATTCTTTGGTATAGGGTATATGTTGAAAGCATGGAAAGCATACACAATCACAATGCCTTTGCATGCACAGAGAAAGGGGAGATAATATGAATTACATAACTTTAAGGGATGGAAGAAAATTTATATTTGATTCAACGAAAGTAATGGGTATAATTAACGCAACTCCAGATTCCTTTTATTACGGTTCTAGGGTTAATGATGTTGAGATAGCGCTAGATAAGGCTAAGGGGATGATTGAGGAAGGTGCTGAGATTTTAGACATTGGAGGGGAATCAACAAGACCAGGGTCTGATCCTGTATCAGAGGAGGAGGAAATAAAAAGGGTAGTTCCTGTTATAGAGGCTATAAGAAAATTTAATAAGGATATTTTGATATCTGTTGATACATACAGAGCAAGGACTGCAGAATACGCTATAAAGGCTGGTGCTGACATCGTAAATGACATAAGCGCAATGACCTTTGATAATGATATGGTTAATGTAGTAAAAAGGTTTAATGTTCCTATAATTCTTATGCATATAAAGGGAACTCCTAAAAATATGCAGAATAATCCACATTATGATGATGTTGTAAAGGAAGTTTATGATTTTCTCAAGGAAAGAATTGAGTTTTCCATAGAAAATGGGATTTCAAAGGATAAAATAATCGTTGATCCTGGCATTGGTTTTGGAAAACTTTATGAACATAATATTGAACTTATAAAAAACATCGAAGTTTTTAAGCAATTAGGCTGTTCAGTTTTACTTGCCCATTCAAGAAAATCATCAATTGGGATAGCCTTAGGTAATCTTCCACCTGAAGAAAGGCTTGAAGGAACTATTGCAATATCATGCTATGCTGCACTTAAGGGTGTTGATTTAGTTAGGGTTCACGATGTAAAAGAAAACAAAAGGGCAATTAAGATGATTGAGGTGTTAAAATGAATATAGCATATATAGCCTTTGGGACGAACGTTGGGAATAGAGAAGAAAATATAAATGTAGCTCTTAAAATGATGGAGGATAGAGGGCTTAAAATAATAAAAACTTCTAAAATTTATGTTACTGAGCCCTATGGATATAAGGATCAACCTGAATTTTTAAATGGAGCAGTAGTGGTGGAAACTAGTTTGAGTTGCAGAGAGCTTTTAAATGTGCTATTAAATATAGAAAAGGATATGGGGAGAGTTAGACACTTTAAGTGGGGGCCAAGGAATATAGACCTTGATATAATTTTTTATAACGATGAAGTCATTGACGAACCAGATCTTAAGGTCCCTCATCCAGATATGCAAAATAGGGACTTTGTGTTAAAACCGCTTTGTGACTTAAACCCTAATTTTGTTCATCCTGTTTTTAAAAAAGCCGTCAAGACTCTTTTAGAGGAACTCAAGGGGTGATAAAATGAAAAGTTATAGAAAAGAGCTTTGGTTTGAGTTAAAAACAAGAAGGGGATTTGTAAATATAACACATGAATTGGAAAAGTGCGTAAAAGAAAGTGGTGTAAAGGAAGGGCTTTTATTGTGCAATGCGATGCACATAACAGCCAGCGTATTTATTAATGACGATGAAGCAGGACTACACCAAGATTTTGAAAACTGGCTTGAAAAATTAGCCCCAGAAAAGCCCTATAGTCAATACCATCATAATGGTTTTGAGGATAATGCCGATGCCCATCTAAAAAGAACGATTATGGGAAGGGAAGTTGTAGTTGCAATAACAGATGGAAAACTTGACTTAGGTCCATGGGAACAGATATTCTATGGTGAATTTGATGGAAAGAGGAAGAAAAGGGTATTGGTTAAAATTATAGGAGAGTAGAGAAATCCCTATTGATTTTTAAATCAATAGGGGTATTTTTTTCTTTTTAGAATTTCAAAAATATTTTTAAAATGGTATAATGTTTTTTGGGGGGTGGTATTTTGGAAAATATTAAATTTGAAAAGGATGGTAATATTGGAATAATTACAATATCAAGGCCTAAGGCATTGAATGCATTGAATTTTAAAACGCTGGTAGAATTAAATGAAGTTTTAGACCAAGTTGAAAAAGATGAGGAAATTTATGTCCTTTTGATAAGAGGGGATGGAGAAAAGGCCTTTGTGGCAGGTGCGGATATTGCTGAAATGAAGGACATGAATCCAAAAGAGGCTAGAGAATTTAGTATAATAGGCAATAAAGTATTTAGAAGGATTGAAAATTTAAGAATTCCAACTATAGCAGTAATAAATGGTTATGCTTTAGGAGGAGGATGTGAACTTGCTTTATCTTGCGATATTAGAATAGCCTCCGAAAATGCAAAACTAGGTCAACCTGAAGTAGGACTTGGAATAACTCCAGGATTTGGAGGAACACAAAGACTATCGAGGGTTGTAGGATTAGCAAAGGCAAAGGAACTGATTTTTACTGGAGATATGATCGATGCTAATGAGGCATTTAAAATTGGCCTTGTAAACAGAGTAGTAAAAAAAGAAGAACTTATGGATGAGGCATTAAATATGGCTAAAAAAATAGCCAGCAATGCTCCTTTTGCAATTAGTGTTGCAAAGGCTTCAATTAATAGGGGGTATCAGGCGGATATAGATACAGCTCTTATGTATGAAGTTGAAGTTTTTGCCCAGTGTTTTGCCACAGAAGATCAAAAGGATGCAATGACAGCTTTTTTAGAAAAAAGAAAAATTGAAAAATTTAAAAATAGATAGGGGGATAATTATGAAGGTTTTTGTTGTTGGTGCAGGAACTATGGGTTCTGGTATAGTTCAAGCTTTTGCACAAAATGGAGTTGAAGTTTATTTAAACGATATAAAGGAAGAGTTTATTGAAAGAGGGTATAACAATATAGTTAAAAACATAACAAAATTAGTAGAAAAGGGAAAGATATCTGAAGAGGATAAAAACAATATATTAAATAGCATACATAAATCTATAAACATAGAAGATGCAAAGGATTGTGATCTTGTAATTGAAGCGATAATCGAAGATATGAAGGCAAAAAAGGAATTGTTTAAAAGGCTTGATGAAATTTGCAGCGAAAAAACTGTCCTTGCTTCAAACACTTCTTCACTATCAATAACTGAGATTGCAGCTGCAACAAATAGACCCGATAGAGTTATAGGAATGCATTTTTTCAACCCAGCACCTGTAATGAAGCTTATTGAAATTATAAGAGGTATTGCAACATCGGATGAAACCTTTGAAAAGATAAAAGAAATTTCATTAAAGATAGGAAAGGACCCTGTAGAAGTTAAAGAGGCACCAGGATTTGTAGTTAATAGAATATTAATACCGATGATAAATGAAGCAATAGGAATACTGGCAGAGGGAGTTGCAAGCAAAGAAGATATAGATAAAGCGATGAAATTAGGTGCAAACCATCCTATGGGACCACTTGAATTATCAGATTTTATCGGAAACGATATAGTTCTTGCAATTATGGAATATCTTTATGAAGAAACAAAGGATGCTAAGTATAGACCACATATCATGCTAAAGAAGATGGTTAGGGCAGGATATCTTGGAAGAAAAACTGGAAAAGGATTTTATGATTATAAATAGGAGGAGGAATACCCTCCTATTTTTTATGCAAACGGCATTTGCGACAGCTTAGCGGTGAAACCTTTGTGGGCCTAGTAGTGGGGATCACTAGCAAATAGCAAGGGTGCCATACTCGAACCGGATGTATTAAAAGTGGCAAGTAATGAGAGAAATATGGCCATTCATACATTGGAAGGTATATATTACATATTGCTAATAAAAAACTTTTTAATTGTAACCTATAATTATGATAATTTAGTAAGACTAAACAACAATATTATTTCAACAGGTTCAGCATCCTTTACAACAAACTACAGCTATGAAGTAGGTGCATACCTAAACTCAATAACAGATATGATTTAAGATTAAAATAATGAAGTATTCATAAATTTAGAATAAGGAAGCATATTAGATGATAATAAAATAATAGATATTTTTATAGTAACAAATAAACGAGTGCCATCAGAATTGAATTATCAAGATAACATTTTAACTCTTGAACTAGACAAAGAAATTATTAAATTCCATATAGAACGACTTAACAGATGTATATTAGAAGAATTTTTTACATCAGAAATTTGTGATGTATACTACAATAATATTGAATTGACTATATGGGGTATACTATGTGTCTGAGTTTTAAATTAAACACACTAAAATTTAAAAGATAAAAGTAGGCTTTGAAAAAAATATTTTTTGGTTGGCCCCGTGAAGGATTTCCCTGGCATTCGCTCATTCGCTAAGCATTCTAAGCTTTTCTTTGTTTTCAAAAGTCTTACCATCGTGAGCCTATCTCCATGTCGACCACTCGGCTCTGCACGTCCGTGTGCAGAATTACGGACTTTTGAAAAGTCGAAAAACAAGAATTGCTAGAGCTCATGAGAGATACCTTATTGAAATCCATTCACGGGGCCATTGCAAAGTCTTCAACAAATAAGGGGTTTGTCTACAATCTGAAAAAATAGTGAAAATTTAACTTTAAGTTAAATTTTCACTATTTTTTTCAAAGCATGTTCAAAGTTAAAGATTTAAAAAGAAAAAATTAAATAAATACAATTTTTACAAAAATTCTATTAACAATTAAATTATATAAAATTTGATAATTATTGTAAATATTGGTTCAATAATATTAAGGGGTAGGGAATATGCAAAGGATCAAGAGATATATTCTTTTATTGTTAATCATTATTTCCATCGCAGCCAATATTTCAATGATTGCTAATATCAACACCAATAAAAATTATATAATAAGTGAAGAAGAACCTAAATTCCTATCAATTGACGAAATAAACCTTGTAAATTTAAACTTCTATGAAAAATTTGATAAGGGAGGCGATACTGTATAAAAATAGATGATTTTCTAAATAAGACTCATGATTATAAAGTTATAAGATCTTTAAAAGGGGGTAAAAAACTATGAAAAAAATAATATCATTTTTGTTGTCTTTGACATTACTCCTATCGACAACAATTGCATTTGCAGCAACAGGTGCAAATAAGGTATCAGATCAAGGAGTAAATAAAAGTAAGTTAAAAATAAAGGACATTTATGTAACGGTTCCATATGATATTTCTGAAGTAAAAATAGAAAGAATGCAAAAGGATGGTTATGAAAGAGTTGAAATAAGAGACAAGAAGACGGGAGAATTAATAGAAGCATTTGGAGAAAAGGTTGTTCCTCTCATTAATAGCAGTAATAGTAAAGATAGTAAAAGCCAATTTTTAAGCCAATATACAGTAAACTTAATTCAATCTACAAGTGGTGATTATTCAATACATTATGTATACAAAGAAAGAAAAGATGGACCAGCAGTTACAAGATTGTATACAATTTTAACAGTATATAGTTATGGCTCATTTAGGCAAATTGAATCAGTAAATGATACGTATTGGACTGCAGAAAGTGGCGGAACTTGGGAATTAGTGAATCCACATGCTACCACTATTTCTACATCAGGAAGTTTCCCAACAATTGAGATTGAAACATTCGGAACGGCTACTATTGAAGTAAGAACGACTTTAAGTGCAGGGGGAGAATACTCAATAAGTTATCTACAATCAATTGGATTTAGTATAAGTTATCAAATAGGAAGTACTTATTATTTAAGAAAAAGTATTTCAATAGGGTATACTTATAGTGTATATTAAAACTATCTAGGAAAAGTGAGAAACAACAATTCTATCCTTATTAAATAAAATATAAAAGAAAGGAGGATTAAATAATGACGGATTATTTAAGTGCATTACGGGGGATTGGTAATGGGATTAGTAATGGATTAGATAATATTGGAAGAACGTTATTTCATTTGCAAGGGCACTTTACTTACTTAGGTAATTTAATAAAAATAACAAACATTTTACTCCTATTTATAGTTGTCATTTTAGGTATAAATGCATACATTAACTGGAAGAGATATAAAAACGATATTCACAAATAAAGATCTCAACATTATACAGCGGTTTCAAACAGTCAAAAGTCCCACTTTACAAGAATCAAATGTGGGACTTTTGACTTTGGCTTTATGTAAATAGTTTGGGATTGGCAAATTATCTAGATGTCCATCTTTGCTAATTTTTAAGAAGTTTTTATGTAATTAAGATTAAGTAAAGCAAAATTAATAAAAATGGACATGTCAAAAATGCCAATGAAAGGTTGGCTTTTGTAAAAACTCAGCGTATTGTTTGGTTTTGCGTGAGGCTATTAAAAATTAAAGAGGAAAGGCAGTTTGTAGGGATACAAGGAAATGGATTTAACATTTTAGTAATTACTTGAAAGATTAGCTTCAATCTTTTCATATTTTAAAAAAGAAACTTTTTGCAGTGAATCTCTTTTAGAGATTATATTTTGTCAAGATTCTGTGTTGAATAAAAAATTATTCAGTTTATACTGGATTGCTAAAAAAATAACTATTATTGAAGATTTTATAAAAAGAATATATCATAAAATTGTGTAACATTTTAAATATTTTGAATAAAATTAATATAGCAAATAATTTAAAAAGAGGGGGATAAAATGAGAAAGGTAGCGATAGCAAGTGCAAAAAGAACTCCAATAGGATCCTTTATGGGTTCGTTATCAAGCTTTAGTGCTGTAGAACTTGGAACTAAAGTTATTGAGGCGATTTTAAAGGAAAATCCTCAGGTGAAAGAAAAAATAGATATGGTTTATATGGGTAATGTTCTACAGGCAGGTAATGGTCAAAATCCTGCAAGGCAAGCAGCTCTAAAGGCAGGCATTCCAATCGAAGTTCCAGCAACAACAGTAAATACGGTTTGCGGTTCAGGACTTCATTCGGTAATAATGGCATATACATCTATTATTGCAGGACAGGAAGATATCAGTATTGCAGGCGGTATGGAGAGCATGTCAAATGCCCCCTTTCTAGTTAAGGGAATTAGAAATGGTATTAAGATGGGCAACACTGAACTTATCGATGTTATGATTCATGATGGATTAACATGTCCTTTTAATTTATATCACATGGGAATAACAGCAGAAAATCTTGCTGAGAAATACAATATTTCAAGGGAAGAACAAGATAGTTTTGCTTATAATAGCCAAATGAAGGCATCAAAGGCAAGAAAAGAAGGTAAATTCCAAGATGAAATAATTCCGGTAACTATTAAAACTAAAAAGGAAGAAATAATTTTTAAAGATGACGAATATATTAGAGAAGATACAAGTTTAGAAAAGCTTGCTAAATTAAAGCCAGCATTTAAGGCTAATGGAACAGTAACTGCTGGAAACGCATCAGGTATCAATGATGGTGCAGCTGCAGTATTAGTGGCATCAGAGGAAATGTGTAATGAATTAGGTTTAAGGCCACTAGTATACATAAAAGGTTTTGGCCTTGTTGGAGTTGAGCCAAGTATAATGGGGATTGGTCCGGTTTTTGCTATCAAAAAAATGCTTGCAAAGCTGAATATGTCGATTGATGAAATTGATTTATTTGAACTTAACGAAGCCTTTGCTTCACAATCTTTAGCAGTTTTAAAGGAATTGGGAGTTAATCCAGATAAGGTTAATGTAAATGGTGGTGCAATTGCCTTAGGTCATCCTATCGGAGCAAGTGGAACCAGAGTATTAGTAACATTGATTCATGAGCTATTAAGACAAAATAAGCGTTATGGTATTGCATCCCTTTGTATAGGTTCAGGCATGGGTGTTGCAATTTTAGTAGAAAATGCAAATCTTTAAAAAATTCAAAAAATATATTAACAAAAATTTTAACTGATGCTATAATTATATTAGAATTAAATATGCATATTTTGGCATAAATAGAGGTGCGGGTAAAAGGGTAGCTTAAGGGTGTTAAGGGAAGGAGCTCCCAATATCTTAAGCGAAGGGTTTACTCGCCGAAAGGTTATGTTGGTTCCTCAACATATCCTTGGGGATAGGGTGTAAGCTCTATCACTGTCATGGCTGTGCCATGAAGCGCTATTTATGCAGTGGGCTAGTCTCATTGCATAAATAGCGCTTTTATTTTTAGATAAAAATGTCGAAAAATTTTAAATTATCAAAAACAGGGGGGGATGATTTTGAAGGCGTTAATTAGAGTAAGAATGAGTCTTCATGATGCACATTATGGAGGAAATTTAGTGGATGGAGCAAGGATACTAAACTTATTTGGAGATGTGGCAACAGAGCTTTTAATAAGGCATGATGGGGATGAAGGGTTATTTAGAGCTTACGATTCAGTAGAATTTTTAGCACCGGTGTATGCAGGAGATTATATAGAAGCTGAGGGAGAAATAGTTGAAGTAGGAAATACTTCAAGGAAGATGAAGTTTGTTGCAAGAAAGGTAATTCAGTCAAGGCCGGATATAAATGATTCAGCGGCAGAAGTTTTAGAGGAGCCTATAATAGTTTGTAGAGCAAGTGGAACTTGTGTGGTTCCAAAGGACAAGCAAAGATTTAAATAGGGGGGAGCTTATGGAAAAACTTATTATTACTGCAGCAATATGCGGTGCAGAGGTTACTAAAAAGCACAATCCCAATGTCCCTTATACCGTTGAAGAAATCGCAAGGGAGGCTGAGGCGGCATATAAGGCAGGGGCAAGCATTATCCATCTTCATGTAAGAAATGATGATGGAACACCAACTCAGGATAAGGAAAGGTTTAGAGTTTGCATGGAGGCAATAAGGGAGCGCTGCAAAGATGTCATAATTCAACCTTCAACAGGTGGAGCTGTTGGAATGACAAATGAAGAAAGACTTCAGCCAATATATTTAAAACCAGAGATGGCAACATTAGACTGTGGAACGCTGAATTTTGGTGGAGATGATATTTTTGTAAACACCGAAAACACGATTATATATTTTGCTAAAAGGATGAAGGAGCTAGGAATAAAGCCAGAGCTTGAGGTATTCGACAAGGGTATGATAGATATGGCGTTAAGATTACATAAGAAAGGTTTCATAGAAGGCCCCCTTCATTTTAATTTTGTTATGGGCGTTAATGGTGGAATATCAGGGGAGCCAAGGGATCTTTTGTTTATGGCTGAAAGCATTCCAAAGGATGCTACTTGGACAGTTACTGGAATAGGAAGGTATGAAATGCCGCTTGCTACTATGGCTATTATTATGGGTGGACATGTAAGAGTCGGTTTTGAAGATAATGTTTATATTTCAAAAGGAGTTCTTGCAAAATCAAATGGAGAACTTGTTGAAAAGGTTGTTAGGATTGCAAAGGAATTAGGAAGGGAAATAGCAACGCCTGATGAGGCAAGAAAGATTTTGGGTATAAAGGGGTGATGATATGAATAAGGTTGTGGATATTGAAAAAGTAAAACCTTTTTTTAAAGATGGAATGACGCTTATGATAGGCGGATTCTTAGCGTGCGGAACACCTGAGAAACTAATCGATATGTTGTTGGAATTAAATGTTAAGGATTTAACAATTATTGCAAATGATACCTCCTTTCCAGACAGGGGACTAGGAAGGTTAGTTGTAAACGGACAAGTTAAAAAGGTCATTGTTTCTCACATCGGAACTAATCCAGAAACAGGTAGACTCATGAACGAAGGAAAATTAGAGGTTGAGCTTTGTCCTCAGGGAACTTTAATCGAAAGAATAAGAGCAGGCGGAAGCGGACTTGGGGGAGTTCTAACTCCAACAGGCGTTGGAACTATAGTTGAAGAGGGAAAGCAAAAACTGACTATAAATGGAAAGGAATATCTTCTTGAACTTCCTTTGAGAGCTGACGTTGCCCTTATAAAGGGTAGCATAGTTGATGAGTTTGGAAATACATTCTACAAGGGAACAACAAGGAATTTTAATCCAATAATTGCTTTTGCAGCTGATACTGTTATAGTTGAGGCAGAGGAGATTGTAAAGGTTGGTGAATTAAGACCTGAGGATGCTATGACGCCTGGTGTTTTAGTTGATTACATTATAAAGGGGGGCGAAGGATTTGATTCCTAATCAAGAATTAGCAAAGGAAATAATTGCAAAGAGAATTGCGAAGGAATTAAAGGATGGTCAGCTTGTAAATTTAGGGATTGGACTTCCAACCTTAGTGACAAATTATGTTCCTGAAGGAGTTCATATAATCTTCCAATCAGAAAATGGTATGGTAGGAATGGGACCAGCACCAGAGAAGGGAAAAGAGGATAAAAATATAACAAATGCAGGCGGAATGCCAGTTACTATAATGCCCTTTGGTGCCTTTTTCGATAGTGCAACATCCTTTGCTCTGATTAGAGGGGGACATGTCGATATTACCGTTCTTGGTGCACTTGAGGTTGATCAGGAAGGAAACTTAGCAAACTGGATAATTCCAGGAAAGATGGTTCCTGGAATGGGTGGTGCAATGGACCTTGTTGTTGGAGCAAGAAAGGTAATTGTTGCTATGCAGCATACAAGCAAAGGACAGCCAAAGATTTTGAAAAAATGTAGACTTCCATTAACTGCAAAGGCAGAAGTTAATATGATCGTTACAGAACTTTGCGTTTTAGAAGTTACCGACAAAGGTTTAGTATTAAGGGAAATTTATAAGGATACAACCATAGATGAAGTAAAATCATTAACTGAAGCTGATCTTATTATCCCAGAAGATATAAAAATAATGGACATTTAGGAGGTTTTGTTATGAAAAGGGGATGCAAATACGGAACACATAGAGTTTTAGAGCCACAGGGGGTTTTACCACAACCTGCAGTTAAAATTTCAAATGACATGGAAATATACGACAATGAAATTTTGATTGATGTTATTGCTTTAAATATAGACTCAGCAAGCTTTACCCAGATTGAAGAAGAACAGGGCAAAGATGTAGAAAAGATTAAAAAGAGAATTTTAGAAATAGTTAACGAAAGAGGAAAAATGCAGAACCCAGTAACAGGATCCGGCGGAATGCTTATCGGAATAGTTGAAAAAATAGGAAGCGCTTTAATAGGCAAAACAGATCTAAAGATAGGAGATAAGATTGCAACATTAGTTTCACTGTCTCTAACACCCCTTAGAATTGATGAAATAATCGATGTTAAGCCAGAAATAGATAGAGTTGAAATTAAAGGAAAGGCAATTTTATTTGAAAGTGGAATATATGCAAAGCTTCCTGAGGATATGGACGAAACTTTAGCATTAGCTGCCCTCGATGTTGCTGGTGCACCTGCTCAAACTGCAAAGCTTGTAAAACCAGGGCAAAGCGTCCTTATTTTAGGTGCAGCAGGAAAGTCAGGGATGCTCTGCTGCTATGAAGCTATGAAGAGGGTAGGACCAACAGGGAGAGTTATAGGGCTTGTTAGAAGTGAAAAGGATAAAGAAAGATTAGAAAGCTTAGGATTATGCCATAGAATAATTGTTGCAGATGCGCAAAAGCCTGTTGAAGTTCTTAATAAAACCTTAGAAGCAAATGACGGTAAGGAAGTGGATATATCAATAAATTGTGTTAACGTGTCAAATACAGAAATGTCTTCAATTCTTCCTGTAAAGGACGAAGGAATTGTTTACTTCTTCTCAATGGCAACAAGCTTTACAAAGGCTGCATTAGGAGCAGAGGGTGTAGGAAAGGATGTAACCATGATTATTGGAAATGGATACACTAAGGGTCATGCTGAAATCACTTTACAAGAGCTAAGAGAAAATGAAAAGTTAAGAAGGGTTTTTGAAGAAATGTATGCAAAATAATTTGGGGGGATTTTAATGAAGGTTAATAGAAGATGGGAGCTTTTTAAGGATATTCCAGATGAGCTTTGGAATGACTGGAAATGGCAGCTAAGAAACAGAATCGAAACATTAGAGGATCTAAAAAAATATATTCCGCTTACAGAAGAAGAGGAAAAGGGAGTTGCTACCTGCCTTGGGACGCTTAGGATGGCAATTACACCATATTATCTTTCCTTAATCGATCCTAATGACCCACATGATCCTATAAGAAAACAAGCTATTCCAACAGAAAATGAGCTTCATAAGGCAAGTGAGGATTTACTTGATCCTTTGCATGAAGATACGGACTCACCTGTTCCAGGTCTTACCCACAGATATCCTGATAGAGTGTTGCTTTTAGTTACAGACCAATGTTCTATGTATTGTAGACACTGCACCAGAAGAAGGTTTGCAGGACAACAGGATATGCCTATGCCTATGGATAGAATAGAAAAAGCTATCGAATATATTAAAAATACACCAGTTATAAGAGACGTTTTAATATCAGGTGGGGATCCTTTAACTTTATCCGACGATAGGCTTGAATATATAATTAAAAAATTAAGAGAAATACCACATGTTGAAATTATTAGAATTGGTTCAAGAACCCCAGTTGTTATGCCACAGAGAATAACTAAGGAATTAGTTGATATGCTTAAAAAATATCACCCAATTTGGTTAAATACCCATTTTAATCATCCAAATGAAGTTACTGAAGAATCAAAAAGAGCAATTGCAATGCTTGCTGATGCAGGAATACCTCTTGGAAATCAATCAGTGCTTTTAAGGGGAATCAATGACTGCGTTCATGTTATGAAAAAGCTTGTTCATGAACTTGTTAAGATGAGGGTAAGACCATACTATATTTACCAATGTGACCTTTCAATGGGATTACAGCACTTTAGAACCCCTGTTGCTAAGGGAATTGAGATTATAGAAGGATTAAGAGGTCATACATCGGGTTATGCAGTTCCAACATTTGTTGTTGATGCACCTGGTGGTGGAGGTAAGATCCCTGTAATGCCAAATTATATAGTTTCAATGAATCATAACAAGGTAATTTTAAGAAATTTTGAGGGAGTTATAACAACTTATACAGAACCTGATGAATATACACCAAGTTGCAACTGTGAAGTTTGTAGTGGTGAAAGGGAAGCAAAATTAATAGGGGTTGCAGGATTATTACAAGGAAATCAATTGTCATTAGAGCCTGAAGGACTTGAAAGAAAACAAAGAGGTCATAAGCATGAGTAATGTTTTGAAGCTTATAAAACCCTATAGAACAATATCCATAATTGGGATGGAAAAGAATGTTGGAAAAACAACGGTTCTAAATCATATTTTAAACAAGACCAGGGGGAGTTATCCCCTTGGTCTTACATCAATAGGAAGAGACGGAGAGGATATAGACAGAGTTACAAATACAGAAAAGCCAAGAATTTATATCGAAAAGGGGACAATTTTTGCAACATGTAAGGAATTTTTCTTAAAATCAGATGTTACTAAAGAAGTCTTAGAAACCACAGGAATTAATACTCCCCTTGGAGAAATTATAATTGGAAGGGCATTGAGCGATGGATATATTGAAATTGCAGGTCCTTCTGTAAATTCAGCAATAAAATGGATAAGCGAAAGGATGCTATACTATGGTGCAGAAAAGGTCTTAATAGATGGCTCTTTAAGTAGAAAAACGATGGCATCGCCAAGCATAACACAGGCCACAATTTTATCAACTGGAGCAGCACTATCAAGGGATATTAACAAGGTTATAGACAAAACTGAGCTTACCTTAAAGCTTTTATCGATTAAAAAAGAGGATGATGATAAAGTCATAAATAATGCTCTAAAAATTATAGAAAATTTTAAGATAGGTGTTATCTATAAAGATTATTCCTATAAGGCCATAAATGCCTTAACGTCTTTAGAGTCTTCAAAGGATATAGTTGAAAATTTAATGGATGATGTAACCCATGTAGTTATAAAAGGAGTAGTAACAGATAAAATTTTAGAGGACATAATAAAATCAACTGATAAATATAAGGGAAAAATTTTTTTGGTAAAAGATGGGACTAAGTTGTTTTTAAATAGGGAAATATTAGATGTGTTTATTAAAAGTGGGGGAGAAATAAGGGCCTTAATACCTATAAATGTTATATGTATAACAATTAATCCTAAATCGCCCTATGGCTATGAATTTGATGCTAAAAAGTTTCAAGAAAAAATGAAGGAGAAAATAAATATCCCTGTCTTTAACGTATTAGGAGATGAATAGGATGAATTTTTTTGATATAGACCTTAAAGAAATAGGATTTGACTATGTATATGAGCAGCTTCAGCCTAAAACTGTTTTTGGAATGGAACTTAAAAAAAATATAAAGTTTTACAAAAAAAAGAATAAAAAAAATCTTTTGCAGGAATTTGAAGAGCTTGAGGATATAACATGTTCAATCAAAGAAAATAGAAAAGCTTTTGATGAAATTGAACATATTCTTTATAAATTCAAAGATATAAGAAAAAGTATAGAAAGATGTAAGAATGGTTCAGTTTTAGATGAAGTGGAATTGTTTGAAATCAAAAATTTTTGCTTAAATTTAAGAGCTTTAAAAAGTTTAATATCAGAAGCAAAAATAAGCAATATTATTTTACATTCTTTAGATGATGTTTACACAATTTTAGATCCAGAAGGAAAGAACATCCCTACTTTCTATATATATAACGTTTATTCTGAAAAATTAAATGAGATAAGAAATAAAAAGCTTGAAATAGAAAAAAAGATTTTTCTTGAAGTTGATGAAAAAAACATAAATCGTTTAAAGGAACAAAGATTAAATCTGGTGATAGCTGAAGAAGAGGAAGAATTAAAAATTAAGAAGGAATTGTCTAAAAAGATAAGTAAATATGTTAATGCTTTTGAAGAAAACTTTAGAGGCATTGGAAAATTAGACTTTTTAATAGAAAAGGCAAAACTTGCGATAAAATATAATGCTACAAAGCCAATTATTATTGATGATTTAAAAGTTAATTTAATAAATCAAATTAATCCTTATGTCCTTGATATATTAAAGGAAAAAGGCAAAAGCTTTACTCCAATAACTATTGAAATGTTTAAAGGCACAACGGTTATAACCGGTGCTAACATGGGTGGGAAAAGCATATCTTTGAAGACTACTACACTGAACTTACTTTTAGGACATCTGGGATTTTTTGTGTTTGCGGAATATGCAGCTTTCCCAATATTAGATTTTATTTATTTTATCTCAGATGATCTTCAATCGGTATCAAGGGGACTTAGCACCTTTGGTGCAGAAATAATAAAGCTTAATGAGGTTATAAGCAGAATAAAAAAGGAATTCGGATTTGCTGCCCTTGATGAGGTGGCAAGAGGAACAAATCCTAAAGAGGGACATGCAATAGTAAGGGCAGTCTGCCAATATCTTAATAGTTTTAGCAGTTTTGTTTTAGTGTCCACCCATTATGATGGAGTAGTTGACAAAAATATGAATCACTATCAAGTAGTGGGGCTAAAAAATGTTGATCTTGATAATCTTAAAAAAGATCTGACAATTAAAAATTCAATTGAAGTTATCCAGGAATACATGGATTATAGGTTAGAAAGGATAGAAGGCATAAGAGAAGTCCCAAAGGATGCACTAAATATTTCAAAACTATTGAATTTTGATGAAGAAGTAATAAAAATAGCTGAAAATATATTAAAAGAGGGGGATAGGAATGAAAAGTAAACTTAATTTAAATTGGGAGATAGTTGAAAAGGCAAGGGAATGTGCAAGGAATATTGCCAATGATACTCAAAAATTCATTGACAAACATACTACAGTAGCTGTTGAAAGAACAGTATGTAGATTGCTCGGAATTGATGGTGTGGATGAATTTGGTGTTCCTTTGCCAAACGTAGTAGTTGATAATATTAAAAAAGGAAATGGACTTTCTGTTGGTGCAGTAATTTATATTGGAAATGCAATGCTTCATACAAAGTTAACTCCTCAGGAAATTGCAGAAAGGGTAGCAAAGGGAGAAATAGAACTTACAAAGCTTCCAATGCATGACTTGTTTGATATTAAATTAGAAGTTCTTAAGGTTGCAAAACAAACTGTAGAAGGAATAAAGAAAAATAGGCAAACCAGAGAAGAACTATTAAGAAAATACGGAGATAAGCAAGGTCCACTTTTATATGTTATAGTAGCAACAGGTAATATATATGAAGATATTGTTCAGGCAAAGGCAGCTGCAAGGCAGGGGGCAGACGTTATTGCGGTTATTAGAACAACTGGTCAAAGCCTTTTAGACTATGTTCCTTATGGCGCTACAACAGAAGGCTTTGGAGGAACCTATGCGACTCAGGAAAACTTTAGACTAATGAGAAAAGCCCTTGATGAAGTAAGCGAAGAGCTTGGAAGATATATAAGATTAACCAATTACTGTTCTGGACTTTGCATGCCTGAAATTGCAGCGATGGGCGCTTTAGAAAGATTAGATGTCATGTTAAATGATGCCCTTTATGGAATACTTTTTAGAGATATAAACATGAAAAGAACATTAGTTGACCAGTTTTTCTCAAGGGTTATTAATGGATTTGCAGGTGTTATCATAAACACAGGAGAAGATAATTATCTTACAACAGCGGATGCCGTTGAGGAAGCCCACACAGTTTTAGCATCACAATTTATAAATGAGCAGTTTGCTCTTCTTGCTGGAATTCCAGAGGAGCAAATGGGACTTGGACATGCTTTTGAAATGAATCCAGATCTTAAAAATGGATTCTTATTAGAACTTGCTCAAGCCCAAATGGCAAGGGAAATATTCCCTAAGGCACCTTTAAAATACATGCCCCCAACAAAGTTTATGACAGGAAATATATTCAAAGGGCATATTCAAGACGCACTATTTAACATGGTAACTATAATGACAGGTCAAAGAATACATCTTTTAGGAATGCTTACTGAGGCTATCCATACTCCGTTTATGCAGGATAGAGCCCTTTCAATTGAAAATGCAAGATATATCTTTAATAATATGGAATCATTTGGAGATGAAATTGAGTTTAAGAAGGACGGAATAATTCAAAGAAGGGCTAATGAGGTATTAAATAAGGCTTATGAGTTGTTGAAGGAGATAGAAAGGGAAGGATTATTCAGAACATTAGAGCAGGGTAAATTTGCAAATATCAAAAGACCAATAAACGGTGGAAAGGGACTTGAAGGCGTAGTTGAAAAGGATGAAAAATATTACAATCCATTTATTGAGCTTATGTTGGGAGGTAGAATCTAATGAGCGGAGGACTTTATTCAACCGAAAGAAAGGATTACGACAAGACGTTAGATCTTACTAAGGTAAAACCCTATGGAGACACAATGAATGATGGAAAGGTTCAACTTAGCTTTACTTTACCAGTTCCAAATGGTGAAAGGGCAGTTGAAGCTGCAAAGCAGCTTGTAAAAAAGATGGGTATTATAGATCCTCAGGTAGTATATAATGCTGCATTAGATAAGGAATTTACCTTCTTTGTAGTGTATGGCAGTGTAGTTCATACCGTAGATTATACAGCTATCCATGTTGAAACGGTAGACGTTCAGACGATGTCTATGGAGGAGACAAATCAATTTATCAAGGAACATATAGGAAGAAAGCTTGTTGTTGTAGGAGCAAGTACGGGAACAGATGCTCATACTGTAGGAATCGACGCAATAATGAATATGAAAGGATACGCAGGGCATTATGGTTTAGAAAGATATGAGATGTTTGAGGCATATAATCTTGGAAGCCAAGTTCCAAATGAAGAATTTGTTAAAAAGGCAATTGAACTTAAAGCGGATGTGTTATTGGTATCACAGACAGTAACTCAAAAGGATATCCACATACAAAACTTAACCCATCTTGTTGAACTTCTTGAAGCGGAAGGAATTAGAGATAAAATTTTATTGATATGCGGAGGTCCAAGAATAACCCATGAACTTGCAAAGGAACTTGGATACGATGCAGGATTCGGACCTGGAAAATTTGCCGATGATGTTGCAACTTTTATAGCAACCGAATTTGCACAAAGGAAATTACCTGGAATAAAATAAGGACAGCGACTGCTGTCCTTATTTGTTAACATTTTATTAATTAAACTCCATCTCCTTTGACTTCAAATTTTTATAATATTATACTAAATGATGTCGAAAAATAATAGGGGAAGTGAAAAGGGATGGAGAAGTTAAAGTTAAGTTTGAAATTATTACCTGATGTATATTTATTTGTCTTAATAATCTTTATTAAAACATTATCTGCCAATATTGCAATGAAATTGGTTCATCAATCAACCTTTTATACTTTATTTGGTATTTTAGGTTCTTCACTCATTTTTGCATCTATTTTAAGCTTATTTAAGTTTAAAACACGATATATCGCTTTTTATATATTTGACTTTTTAATAAGTTTGATACTTCTAACTGATATAGTTTATAACAGATATTTTTTAGATGTAACCTCTGCTGCTTTAATTAAACAAGCAGGGCTTGTTGGGGAAGTTAAAGATAGCGTATTTGCCCTTTTAAAACCGTGGGATCTATTTTACTTTGTGGATTTTATATTTATTTCTTTATTTTATAAGTATTTTAAGAGAAATCTAGTTGAAAACGAAACAAAATTAACTAAAAGATTAACATCCTTTGCTATGCTTGTTATTTTAGGATTGACCTTTAGTTATCAAAGTGTAAAGGCATTGGATAAAAGACAGCCGGGAATTTTAAAGACTATGTATGATAAAAAGTATATCGTTTCCAACATTGGAAATATCAATTTCCATGCCTTTGACCTTTATAATTTTATAAAAAGGAATGTATTAAATATAAAAAAGATAGATGAAAATGAGATTAAAGAAACTTTAAAATGGTTTGAAGACAAAAATATAAATAAAAATAAAAATTATTTTGGAGAATATAGGGGCAAAAATCTTATAGTAGTTCAGCTTGAGGCCTTTCAAGGATTTGTTTTAGAAAGAAAAATCAATGGTCAGGAGCTAACGCCAAACTTAAATAAACTTGCAAAGGATAGCCTCGTGTTTGAAAATTATTACTATCAAACTGCCTGGGGTGGAACCTCAGATGCAGAGTTTTTAAGCAATGTATCTTTGCTTCCTGCAAGGGACGGGTCTGTTTATTATCAATATGCAGGGAATAAATACAATGCACTGCCAAAAGAATTAAAGGGAATAGGATATTTCACAGCAGTAATGCATGCAAACAGGCCTGGTTTTTGGAATAGGACTAATATGTATAGGGCTTTAGGCTTTGACAAATATGAAAGTGAAAAGGACTTTAATATAGATGAGATTCAAGGTATGGGACTTTCTGATAAATCCTTTTTTAAACAGGCAGTTGAAAAAATGAAAAGCTATGATAAGCCCTTTTATTCCTTTTTAATTACTTTATCCAGTCATTTCCCATATAAAGATTATCAAAATAAGATAGCCAAAATAATTAATGTCGGAGAGTTTGAAGGGGATGTTGTGGGTGACTATCTAAAGGCTGTGAAATATACTGATGAAGCTGTTGGGCTTTTTATTGATGAGCTAAAAAGATCAGGGCTTTGGGATAATTCGATTGTTGTATTTTATGGTGACCATGCAGCCATCCCTTATGAAAAAAAGAGTAGCCTTGCAAAGATAATTTATGGCAAAGATGATCTTACGACCCTTGAGTGGGTAACCAATCAAAAAGTTGTAATGATGATACATTTTCCAGATGAAAGGATAAAAGGCATAGATAAAACTACAGCCGGACAGATGGATTTATATCCTACCCTTGCTAATTTGTATGGGATAGAGCCAAAGTATGTTTTGGGAAGAGACCTTTTAAATCAAAAAGATGGATTTATATTAACAAGGGAAGGGAATTTTGTTACAAATGAATATGCTTATTTAAAATCTACCGATAAACTTGTTGAGCTAAAGAATGGAAAAGAAGCTGATAAGGAAAAGTTTAAGTATCTGTTTGATAAGTATAAAACTTATTTTGATATGTCAAATAAAATGATAGAATATGATTTGCTAAGGTATTTAGAAAGATAGATTCTATGTCAATTATGGGGTGGGCAAATTATTTAGATGCCCGCCCCTTGCTAATTTTCAGGATATTTTTGAGAGATTAAGATTATGTTAAGAATAATATTTAAAATTGGGCATGATAAAAAGACGAAGCTAAGGCTGGCTTTTTGAGTCAGTATAACGAATTGTGCATGCTTAAGCTTTTAAACGATTTGGATAGGTGAAAATGAAAACTCAAGATTCTGGCTAGGAGTATTAAATGAACTAAAAAATCGAGGAGTAGAAGACGTATTGATATTCTCAGTTGATGGATTAAGTGGTTTAAAGGAAGCAATTGAAGCAACATTCCCAAAGGCTGAAATTCAAAGATGCATAATCCACCAGCTAAGAAATTGCTTTAAATATGTATCATATAAACATCTTAAAGAGTTTAGTAAAGATTTTAAAGCAGTATATCAGGCAGCAAGTGAAGAAATTGCAAGAGATAAATTTGAAGAAGTAAAGAAAAAATGGCAAAGCTCTTATCCGTTTGCGATAAAAAGTTGGGAAAACAACTGGGAAGTATTAATTCCATTTTACAAATTTCCGGAAGAAATAAGGAAGATAATGTATACAACGAACATAATAGAAGGATTTCATAGACAATTAAGGAAGGTAACAAAATCAAAGGCTATATTTCCAAATGATGAATCGCTAGAAAAGATGTTGTTTTTAGTAGCAAAGAATGTAATGAAAAAATGGACACAAAGATATAAAAACTGGGACATGGTATTAAACCAATTAATGATAATGTATCCAGAAAGAGTGGAGAAATTTATAAGATAAAACCCCCGCCGCAAAAAATTTTTAGTTTAAGCCTTAGTCGACCTAGGTCTCCCAAGTCTTAAACTAAAAAGCTCAAATTACCCCTAATAACATAGTATAACCAAAAATATTCTATCTCATGCATAAAAGATTAAAAAACGGTCAATAATATTAATGTATTAATCATTAACATAGGGCAAATTCTTACCAAGAAAGAGTGCAAATTATTCTAAATACACAAAATTATTTACACTACCGAAAAATTATTATTGACTGGATATATATATATATATATATAATTAATTATGTAAGTTTTCGTAAGTG